>JBAWVU010000100.1:0-8040 GCA_037147135.1 Chloroflexota bacterium | reverse complement strand
TCTGGTACTTCAAGGGGACGCCGAGCCGGCTCGGCGTCCCCTTGAAGTACCAGATATGGCTCACGGGGCTCGCGAGCTGGACGTGACCCATCCGCTCGCGCCTGACCTTGGCGCGCGTCACCTCGACGCCGCACTTGTCGCAGATGATCCCCTTGTAGCGGATCCGCTTGTACTTCCCGCAGTAGCACTCCCAGTCCTTGGTGGGACCGAAGATGCGCTCGTCGAAGAGACCGTCCTTCTCCGGCTTGAGCGTCCGGTAGTTGATCGTCTCGGGCTTGGTGACCTCGCCCTTCGACCACTCCCGGATCTGGTCCGGGCTGGCGAGCGAGATGCGGATCGCGCTGAAGGTGTTGACCTCGACCATCGTTCTCCTTGGCGCCGGAAGGCCGTCCGGCAGGTCGCTGGTCGCGGACGGCGCCGGGCGGGCCCCCTGGCGTCGTCGTCGCAGGAAGTTCGGTGACTAGTCCTCGAAGCCGGCGAGGTTGATACCGCCGAGATCGGGGAGCGGGTACGCCGAGGCGTCCTCCTCCCCGAGCGGGATCTCCTCGTCGTTCGCGTCGAGGATCTCGGCATTGAGGCCGAGGCTCCGGAGCTCCTTGATGAGCACCTTGAAGGATTCGGGGACGCGCGGCGGCTGGATCTCCTCGCCCTTCACGATCGCCTCATACGTCTGGACCCTGCCCATGACGTCATCCGACTTCACCGTGAGGATCTCCTGGAGGATCGTCGCGGCGCCGTACGCCTCGAGAGCCCAGACCTCCATCTCGCCGAAGCGCTGCCCGCCGAACTGCGCCTTGCCACCGAGCGGCTGCTGGGTGATGAGGCTGTACGGGCCGGTGGACCGGGCGTGGATCTTGTCCTCGACGAGGTGGTGGAGCTTGAGCATGTAGATCTGGCCGACCGTGATCGCCCGGTCGAAGCCGGCGCCGGTGCGCCCGTCGCGGAGATCGATCTTGCCGCTCTCGGGGAGACCCGCCGTCCGGAGCTCGTCCCGGATCTGCGACTCGGTCGCTCCGTCGAAGACGGCGGTGGCCGCGAGGTGGGAAGCGGATCCGCGTGCGGCGTTGTCGATCCCCAGCTTCGCCTGTTCCGAGAGCGCCCAGCCGAGATGGGTCTCGAGGATCTGGCCGATGTTCATCCGGCTCGGCACGCCGAGCGGGTTGAGGATGATGTCGACCGGCGTCCCGTCGGGCAGGAACGGCATGTCCTCGGCGGGGAGGATCTTGCTGATGACGCCCTTGTTGCCGTGGCGGCCGGCCATCTTGTCGCCGACGCTCACCTTGCGCTTCTGCGCGACGGAGACGCGCACGAGCTTCTGGACGCCCGGCATGAGGTCCGGGAAGTTCTCGCGGTCGAAGACCTTCACCTCGACGACCCGGCCCCGCTCGCCGTGCGGGAGGCGGAGCGAGGAGTCCTTCACCTCGCGCGCCTTCTCGCCGAAGATCGCGCGGAGGAGCCGCTCCTCCGCGGTGAGCTCGGTCTCCCCCTTGGGTGTGATCTTGCCGACGAGGATGTCGCCCGGCTTCACCTCGGCGCCGACGTAGACGATCCCGTCCTCGTCGAGGTCCTTGAGCGCGTCCTCGCCGACGTTGGGGATGTCCCGCGTGATCTCCTCGGGGCCGAGCTTGGTCTCGCGGGCCTCGATCTCGTGCTTCTCGATGTGGATCGACGTGAAGAGGTCCTCGCGGACGAGGCGGTCGCTGATGACGATCGCGTCCTCGTAGTTGCCGCCCTCCCAGCTCATGAACGCGACGAGGACGTTGCGCCCGAGCGCGAGCTCGCCCTGGTCGGTGGAGCTGGAGTCCGCGACGGCGTCGCCGACGCTCACGCGCCGTCCGACGTCCACGATGGGGCGCTGGTTGATGCACGTGCCCTGGTTGGAGCGGAAGAACTTGCGGAGCGGGTACTCGTCCAGCTCTCCCTCGTCAGTCTCGACGCGGATCCGCTGGGCGGTGACGCTCGTGACGACGCCGGCGCGCCGGGCGACGATGACCTGGCCGGAGTCGAGCGCAGCACGCCGCTCCATGCCGGTCCCGACGATGGGGGCCTCCGGGACGAGGAGCGGGACGGCCTGGCGCTGCATGTTGGAGCCCATGAGCGCCCGGTTCGCGTCGTCGTGCTCGAGGAACGGGATGAGCGCCGTCGCGACCGAGACGACCTGCTTGGGCGAGACGTCCATGAACTCGATCTGGCTGGGGCGCGCCTCGGGGAACAGGTCGCGGTAGCGGCACGGGACGCGCTCGCCGAGGAAGTGCCCCTGCGCGTCGAGCGGCGCGTTCGCCTGTGCGACGTGGTGCTCCTCCTCCTCGTCGGCCGGGAGGTAGACGATCTCGGCCGTGACGATGGAGCGGATCGGGAACGCGAGCGCCTTCTGGCGCTTGAGCTCGGCCGCCGCGTCCTTCGTGAAGGGCGCGCCGGATGCGAGGATGACCTCGCCGCTCTTCCCGGTGACGTCCATCCCCGCCTCGTACGAGAGGAGGTCGGGATCGTCCCAGGCGACGGTCCGCTTCACCTTGCGGTAGGGGGTCTCGATGAAGCCGTAGTCGTTGATCCGGCCGTAGGTCGCGAGCGACCCGATGAGGCCGATGTTCGGGCCCTCGGGCGTCTCGATCGGGCAGATGCGGCCGTAGTGGCTGTGGTGGACGTCGCGGACGTCGAACCCGGCGCGCTCTCGCGACAGGCCACCGGGGCCGAGCGCGGAGAGGCGGCGCTTGCTCGTGAGCTCCGCGAGCGGGTTCGTCTGGTCCATGAACTGCGAGAGCTGGCTCCCGCCGAAGAACTCCTTCATCGCCGCGACTGCCGGGCGGATGTTGATGAGGAGGTTCGGCGTGGCCTTCTCGACCTCCTGGATCGTCATGCGCTCGCGGACGACGCGCTCCATCCGGAGGAGGCCGATGCGGAAGGCGTTCTGGATGAGCTCGCCGTTGGCGCGGATCCGGCGATTGCCGAGGTGGTCGATGTCGTCCGCGGTGCCCAGGCCGTTGTCGAGCTCGATGAGCCTGCCGACGATCGCGGCGATGTCCTCACGCGTGATGGTCCGCCCGAACTGGGGGCTGGCGTCCTCGCCGCGCGGGAGCTCGATCCCCATCCGCTCGGCGACCTGGTCGAGCTTCTTGTCGAACTTGTACCGTCCCACGCGGCCGAGGTCGTAGCGACGGAAGTTGAAGAAGAGGCTGTCGACGAGCTGACGCGCGTTGTCACCGGTGGGCGGGTCGCCCGGGCGCAGCTTCTTGTAGACCTCGATGAGGGCCTCGTTGACGGTCTTCGTGAGGTCCTTCTCGAGCGTCGCCGCGACGTACTGGTGCTCGGGGTTCGTGTCGACGGCGTGGAACAGCGCGGCGATCTCGTCGTTGGACTCGTAGCCGATGGCCCGAAGGAGCGTCGTCGCGGCGATCTTGCGCTTCCGGTCCACCTTGACAGACAGCAGGTCCCGGTTGCTCGTCTCGAACTCGAGCCATGCACCCCGGTTCGGGATGACCTTCGCGCTGTACAGCGTGCGCCCGGACGCCGGATCCTCGAGGGACGAGTAGTAGACGCCCGGCGAGCGGACGAGCTGGCTCACGACGACGCGCTCGGCGCCGTTGATGATGAACGTGCCCTGGTCCGTCATCCACGGGTAGTCGCCCATGTAGACGCGCTGGCGCTGGATCTCGCCGGTCTCCTTGATGAGGAGCTCGACGTCCACGTGAAGAGGCTTGACGAACGTCCGGTCACTGCTCCGGCACTCGTCCTCGTTGAACTTCGGGTCGCCGAACGCGTAGTCGAGGAACCGGAGCTCCATCACCTTGCCGGTGAAGTCCTTGATGGGGCTGATCTCGTCGAAGAGCTCGCGCAGGCCCTTCTTGACGAACCAGTCGAACGACTCGAGCTGGAGCTCGATGAGGTTCGGGATCGGGAGAACCTCGGGGATCCGCGAATACGAGATGCGGTTCGAGCTCGGGGCCGGGTCGACCGACGGATCAACAGACAGCATGAACCGCTCCTTGGCGGAGGAAGGCAAGGGGAAACGGGCCGCGCACACGGAACGACTAGGATACCGCGGATCCGGCCCGTGTCAATCGCGCAGTTGAAGCCACGGATCCGGGTGCACGCCGGGCCGGGACCGGGGCACCCGTCATCCCGGCTCGGACGTGCGGGCTGGACGGACCCGCCGGCGGCGGCAGGCCCGCGGCCGGGACGCGATGCATGGCCGGGGCCGAGACCCGCGAGAGCGTGGGACCCGCGGCAGGGGCCGAGACCTGTCGAGCCGCCATCGGGCGGCTCGACCCGCCGTCGTGACTACTTGATCTCGACCTTGGCGCCCACTTCCTCGAGGGCGGCCTTGATCTTCTCGGCCTCCTCGCGGGAGACGCCCTCCTTGACGGGCTTGGGCGATGCGTCGACGAGGTCCTTGGCCTCCTTGAGGCCGAGGCCCGTGAGCTCGCGCACGACCTTGATGACCGGGATCTTGTTCGCGCCGATCTCGACGAGGACCGCGGTGAACTCGGTCTGCTCCTCGACCGCCTCGACGGCGGCGACAGGGGCGGCCATCGCAGCGACGGCGACCGGGGCGGCCGCGGTGACGCCGTAGCGCTCCTCGAACTTCTTGATGAACTCGGACAGCTCGAGGACCGTCATCACGTCGATCGCCTCGAGGATCTGGTCCTGTGTGAGGGTGGCCATGGGGTGGATCTCCTTCGCGGGTGTCGGGGCGGGTCGCGCCCCTCGGGGTGCGGCACGGAGGCCGCGGTCTCGGTCGGTGGTGAGCGGACTCCCGCCCGGTCGATGGGCGGTCAGGCCTCGGCGGCCCTGCGGTCGCGGACCTGCGCGAGGCCGGACCCGAGGTTGCGCAGGTTGGCGCCCAGGAGCCCGGCGAGCGTCGAGAGCGGCGACGCCATCCCGCCCGCGAGCTGGGCGAGGAGGACCTCGCGGCTCGGCAGCACGGAGAGCTGCGCCACGCCGTCGGCGTCGAACGAGCGGTTCTGGATGACGCCGCCGCGGATCGAGACGACCTTGCTGTACGGCCTGGTCGCCTCGAGGAGCGCCTTGGCCGTGCGGCCGGGGTCATCGCCGAACGCGATCGCCGTGGGGCCGGCAAGGAGCGGGACGAGCGCGTCGACCCCCTCCTCGTGAGCGGCGATCCGCATGAGGCGGTTCTTCGTCACCGTCAGCGTGACGCCCGACTTGCGGAGCGACCGGCGGATCTCGCCGATCTCCCTCACCTTCAGGCCGCGAAAGCTCGACACGATCAGCGTCTGGTTCTGCGCGAGCGCCTCGCGCAGGACCTTGACCGTCTCTCGCTTCGCTTCGGTCGGCATGGATACCTCCCTGGTCATGCGCGCGGCCGGCGCGCGGCGGGGGGTCTCCGGCAAAGGAGAAGCCCCTGCGACGGTCGTTCGCTGTCGCAGGGGCGTGGCGGCTCAGGTGAGCGTGACGCGTGCCTGCCTCGGCGTGCTCGCCGACGTCCCCGGGCTCGTGGCCCGGTCCGGTGCGGCGGTTCAAGCCCCGACCGTCCCCGGGACCGGCGAAGCCGATCCCGGGCGCGGTCCGCGGGCGCAGGCTGTCTGCGGCGGTCCGTCGATCTTCAGTTCTGCCGACGCCCGGCCGCGTGCGGCCCGATGGCTGCGCGGCCGCCGCCGGCGCGTGTGATGGTGCCGTCCGCTACGCCCCCGCGGCGGCGAGGATGGCGGGGATGTCGACCCGGATCCCCGGGCCCATCGTGCTCGCGATCGTGAGGCCACGCATGTAGTGGCCCTTCGCGCCGGCGGGGCGCGCGCGGTTCACGGCGTCGACGAGCGCCGCCAGGTTCTCGACGAGTGCGTTCGGCTCGAAGCTCACCTTGCCGAACGGGACGTGGATGATGGCAGTCTTGTCGACCTTGAACTCCACCCGGCCACCCTTCACCTCGTTGACGGCCCGCTCGATGTCGAACGTGATCGTCCCCGACTTCGGGTTGGGCATGAGCCCGCGGCGCCCCAGGATCTTCCCGAGGCGTCCGACCTGGCCCATCATGTCCGGGGTCGCGAGCGCGACGTCGAACTCGAGCCAGCCGGCCTCGATCCGCTTGACGACATCCTCACCACCGACCTCGTCGGCGCCGGCCCGCAGGGCCTCCTGCGCCTTCTCGCCCTGGGCGAACACGAGCACGCGGACGACCTTGCCGGTCCCGTGGGGAAGGACGACCGTACCGCGGACCATCTGGTCGGCATGGCGAGGGTCGACGCCCAGGCGGAGGTGCGCCTCGGCGGTCGCGTCGAACTTGACGACGCTCGTCTCGCGAAGGAGCACCATCGCGTCCGCCGGCTCGTAGACCTGCGAGCGATCGACGAGCTTCGCCACTTCGTCGTACTTCTTGCCGTGACTCATCGGGTCCCACCTTCCTGGCGGCCGGGGTCGCCGGCCTCCCCCTGTCGCGGGGTGACGTCCGGCTGGCCGTGTCGCGCGGCCGGATCGCGCTGCCGCCCGAGGAGGGCGGGCCGAGCTCGCTAGGAGACGACCTCCACGCCCATGCTCCGGGCGGTCCCCTCGACCTGTCGCATGGCGGCGTCGATGTCGTTCGCATTGAGGTCGGCGAGCTTCACCAGGGCGATCTCGCGGACCTGGTCCTTCGTGATGTGGCCGACCATCGCGCGCCGCGCGGTGCTCGAGCCCTTGTCGATGCCGGCGGCCTTCCGGATGAGGTCGGCCGCGGGTGGCGTCTTGAGGATGAACGTGAACGAGCGGTCCTCGAAGACCGTGATCTGGGCCGGGATGATCTGGCCGGCCTTGTCGGCGGTCTTCTCGTTGTACGCCTTCGTGAACTCGATGATGTTGATGCCGTGCGGGCCGAGCGCCGTTCCGACCGGCGGGGCCGGAGTCGCCTTGCCGGCGGGCAGCTGGAGCGTGAGGACGATTCGAACCTTCTTGGCCACGGGGAGTCGACTTCCTTTCCCTTAGAGCTTCTCGACCTGGAGGAAGTCGAGCTCGACCGGCGTCTCGCGGCCGAAGATGCTCACGAGGACCTTCACCTTGTTCCGCTCCGGATTCACCTCGTCGACAGTCCCCACGAACTCGGCGAACGGGCCATCGGTGACGCGAACGCTCTGGCCTTTCTGGAAGGCCACACGGTACTTGGGCGTCTCGACGCCCATCGTGCGGAGGATCTGCTTGACCTCGTGCTCGTCGAGCGGGATCGGTTCGGAGCGCGAGCCGGGGATGTTCCCGCCGCCGACGAAGCTCGTGACGCCGGGCGTATTGCGGACGACGTACCACGAGTCCGGCTCGAGGATCATCTCGACGAGCACGTAGCCCGGGTACACCTTCTTCTGGACGGTGTGGCGCTGGCCCTGGCGGATCTCGATCTCGTCCTCCATCGGGACGAGGACCTGGAAGATCTTGTCGTCCATGCCCATCGACTCGATGCGGTGCTCGAGGTTGGCCTTGACCTTGTTCTCGTAGCCCGAGTACGTGTGGATGACGTACCAGCGTTTCTCGGCCTTCTTCGCGGTCTCGGTCGTGACGTCGGTCATCGGGTCAACCGAGGTTGGACGAGATGAGCCGGACCGCCTCGCTGAAGACCCAGTCCCAGGCGGTGATGTACAGGCCCACGACGGCACTGGTGATGAACACGAGGATCGTCAGGTTGCGGACCTGCGTCCGTGTCGGCCAGGCGACCTTCTTCAGCTCCGACCACGCCTCCTGGAAGAAGCGGCGGGTGCGATCGATCACGGGACGGGGCTCTCTCTCGTTCCTGTCAGCTCTGGATGGACGTGAAGGGAGTGGCAGGCGCCGCGGGACTCGAACCCACAACCGCTGGTTTTGGAGACCAGTGCTCTGCCAATTGAGCTAGGCGCCTGTGAAGCGGTTCGTCACCTGGCCTCGCGATGGAGCGTGTGCCGCCGCTCGCGCGGACAGTACTTCCGCAGCTCGAGGCGGCCCGGATCGTTCTTCCGGTTCTTCCGGGTCGCATACGTCCGCTGCTTGCACTCCGTGCACGCCAGCTGGATGACCGAACGGTTCTCGACCTTTGCCATCGTCTACTCGATGATGCTGGTGACGGCGCCGGCGCCAACGGTCCGGCCA
>JBAWVU010000099.1:0-8057 GCA_037147135.1 Chloroflexota bacterium | reverse complement strand
GGGGCCTCCGATCGCGATCGTCGCGGCGTCGAGGGGCACGGGCGTGCCGCAGACTTCGGCGAGCACCTCGGCCATGGCCGTCCCGAAGGTCGCGATCGCGTCCGGCGTCGTCACCTCCGTCGCGCAGACGAGGAGGCCTTCGGCGAGCTCCGGGCGGCCCGGCTCGACGTCGGCGAGGATGAGCCCGGCGATGATCCCCCGGTCGAGCAGCGCGCGGTGGACCCGCCGCGGCTCGGGGACGCGCACGACGAGCTCGTTGAGGTACGGCCCCGGGAACAGGCGCGGGGCCCCCGCCGCCGCGAGCACCGCCTCGAGCTCTGCCGCACGCGCCGCACCCATCGCCGCCACGTCGCGGAGCCCGTGCGGCCCGATCGCGGCGAGGTAGACCGACGCGGCGAGCGCACAGAGAGCCTGGTTCGTGCAGATGTTGCTCGCGGCCTTCTCGCGCCGGATGTCCTGCTCCCGCGCGCGCATCGTCATGACGAACGCGCGCCGGCCGTCGACGTCGGTCGTCATCCCCACGAGGCGGCCCGGGATCTGCCGGACGAGCGCATCGGTCGCCGCGAGGATCCCGAGGTAGGGGCCGCCGTACGCCGGCGGGATGCCGAGCGGCTGGCCCTCGCCCGCCGCGATGTCCGCTCCGTACGAGCGCGGAGACGCGAGGACGGCGAGCGAGACCGGCTCCACGACCGCCACGAAGAGCGCGCCGGCGGCGTGGGCGAGGACACCGATCTCCCGCATCGGCTCGAGGAGCCCGACGAAGCTCGGATTCGCGGCGACCACGCCGGCGACCGGCCGATCGGGGTCCGAGAGGAGCCGCTCGAGCGCCGCGAGATCGCTCGTGCCCGCCGCGGGCCCTTCGGCCACGAGCGGGACCACGTCGAGGTCGAGCTCGCCACCGTGGAAGTACGTCGCGAGCGTCTCGCGGTAGTGCGGGTGGACGGCGGCCGACACGAGGACGCGCTCGCGCTTCGTCGCGCGGCACGCCATGAGCGCAGCCTCGGCGGTCGCGGCAGCGCCGTCGTAATGGGAGGCGGACACGACGTCCATCCCGGTGAGCTCGGCGACGAGCGACTCGAACTCGTAGATGGCCTGGAGCGTCCCCTGGCTCACCTCGGGCTGGTACGGCGTGTATGCCGTGTAGAACTCGCTCCGGATGAGGACCTGGTCCACGACCGGGGGGATGTAGTGACGGTAGACGCCACCGCCGATGAACTCGAGGAGGTCGACGCGGTTCCGCATCGAGAGGTCTTCGAGGAGGGCGCCGAGGTCCTGTTCCGTCAGGGGGTCCGGGAGGTCGAGCCCGCGTGCGCGGACCGCTTCCGGGATCTCGGAGAACAGGTCGTCGACGGAGCCGATGCCGAGGGCCACGAGCATCCGCTCGCGGTCGCTCGCGGTGTGCGGGCCGTAGGCCATCGGACGGTCACTCCTCCGCGATGAGCGTCTCGTACGCGGCGGCGTCGAGGAGCGCATCGAGCTGCGCCGGGTGCGTGACCCGGACCTTGAGCATCCACCCGGCGCCGTACGGATCGCTGTTCACGAGCTCCGGCGAGCCGCGGAGCGAGGCATCGTTCGTCTCGATGACTTCCCCGTCCAGCGGCGCGAAGAGGTCGCTCACGGCCTTCACCGACTCGACGACGCCGAACGTGGCGGCCTGCTTGATCGACCGGCCGATCTCCGGCAGGTCGACGAAGACGATGTCGCCGAGCTGGTCGGCCGCATGGGCGGTGATTCCGACGGTCGCGACGTCGCCGTCGACGCGGACCCACTCGTGTTCCGTGGTGTAGCGGAGATCGGTCGGGACCATCGTGACGTCGTCCTCCTGAAGGGGTCCTGCGGTGCCGTCGCCCGGCGCTCCGCCCGGCACGGCCTTCGTCTCAGCGTGGCCCTGGCCCGGGCGTGGCCTTCATCTCAGCGTGGTCGGCGGTAGAAGGGAAGCGGCACGACCTCGGCCGGCACGCGTCCTTCGCGGATCGCCACGTCGAGCATCGTACCGACCTCGGAGTCGCCCGGGGCGACGTACGCCATCGCGATGGGCACGCCGAGCGTGGGCGACTGGGTCCCGCTCGTGACGACGCCGGTCTCGCGGTCCGCCCGGAGCACGGGGTATCCGTGGCGGGCGATCCCCCGCCCCCGGACGACGAGCCCGACGAGCATCCGGCGCGGGCCCTCCGCGGCGGCTCGGGCGAGCGCGACCCGGCCGACGAAGTCGCCGGCCTTCTCGAACCTGACGACGCGGCCGAGGCCGGCGTCGAAGGGCGTCGTCTCGCGGTCGAGCTCCTGGCCGTACAGCGGCATCCCCGCCTCGAGGCGGAGCGTGTCGCGGGCTCCCAGTCCGACCGGCGCGATCCCCACGGAGGTACCGGCGGCCATGAGCGCGTCCCAGACCTCGCCGGCGCGCTCCCACTCGACGAAGACCTCGAAGCCGTCCTCGCCGGTGTATCCGGTGCGGGCGACGAGCGCCGGGATCCCGATGACGGACCCCTCGGCGATCGCGTAATAGTGGAGCGCCGGCACGTCGACGTCGGTGAGCGGGGCGAGGATCCCGGCGGACCGCGGGCCCTGGACGGCGACGAGCGCGGTGTCGCGCGACCGGTCGTCGAGCACCACGCGGGAGCCCTCGAGCCGTTCGGCGAGCACGTCGCTCACGACGCCGACGTTGGAGGCGTTCGCGACGACGAGGAAGCGCTCGGGCGCGAGCCGGTAGACGATGAGGTCATCGAGGATCCCGCCGTCCGGCGCGCAGATCATCGAGTAGTGCGCGCGGCCCACAGCGAGCGACGGCGGGTCGGTGACGAGCGCCCGGGCGAGGGCCGCGCCCGCGTCCGCGCCCTCGACGAAGAGCTCCCCCATGTGCGACAGGTCGAACAGGCCCGCTCGCTCGCGGACGGCACGGTGCTCTTCGAGGATGCCGGCGTACTGGACCGGCATGAGCCAGCCGGCGAAGTCGATCATTCGCGCCCCGAGCGCGACGTGGCGCTCCGCGAGCGGCGTGGTGAGCGGGCTGATCGTTGCCTCGTCGGTCATCGGCCTCTCCCCGGGTCCGGCGGCGTACCCCGCCGCGATGGAGGATGTGCGTCAGGCGAAGTGCGCGTCCGGTACCGACGCCGCGACGAGCTGGGAAGCCGCGAGCCGGGAGGCCGCGAGCCGGACCAGGCCGCGCTCGGTCTCGAAGCTGAGGATCGCGTCGGCCTCATCGAACGACGCCCAGCGGACCTCATCGAACTCGTGGTCGTGGCCGGCGAGGTCCCCGCCCGTCGGCTCCATGAGCCAGTAGTGGACGGTCTTGTGGATCCGGACGCCGGCCTGGACGAACCGGTACTCGATGAGGTCGAGCGGCCCGGTGATCCTCACCTCCAGGCCCGTCTCCTCCCACACTTCGCGGAGGGCCGTCTGCTCGAGCGATTCGCCCGGGATCGGGGTGCCCTTGGGGAGCGACCAGGTGACGCCGACGCGGTCACGGCGGCGCTTGCCGACGATGAGCTCCGGTCCGGCAGGGCCGTGACGGACGACGATCCCGCCCGCGGATATGGCGGTGCCGGACCTCAGCCGCGCCACGACGCCGACGCAGCCCCGGTCCGCAGCGCGGGCCGGCGGGCGCCCGGCCTCGTCCACTCGATGCGGACGGCGGGTGCGATGCGCGAGATCCCGTCGTCGGCACGGGTCGGACGGTACGTGGTGGCACCGGTCCGCCGGAGCCGGCCGCCCAGCGGGAGGTCCGGGCCGGTGAGGAACGTCGGTATGCCGCGAGCCGGACGGATGGCCCCCGCCCTGTCGAGCCCCAGTCGGCGCTCGCCGGCTCGTGACGATGACCGGACGAAACGGGCGACCGGCCTGGTGCTGTACCGCGCGGCGATGCTGTGGCGCATGCGTTGATGTTACTCAATCGAGCCAAGAGGCGGGCCGGCGTTCCGGTGCCGGGTGACACCGCCGATGGCGCTCACGCCGGAGGGCGGGAACCGTCGAGCGCCGCGCGGAGGCGCCCGGCCGTCTCGGCGTCGATCGAGCCTCTCGCCTCCGCGATCGCGAGGGCCCGGAGCGTGATCTCGCGGTGGAGCTGCACCACCTCCGGCGCCTGCGCGACGAGGGTCCGCGCATGGGCTTCGATCGTCCCGACGTCGCCGCGGGTCATCGGGCCGGTGAGCGCGGCGTGGATCCCGAGCGATCGGGCGTTGTCGAGCGTCCCTTCCATGAGCGGGACGTAGACGGCGAGGGCCTCGGACTCGGTGAGGCCGGCGAGCCGGGCCAGCTCGGCGATCGCATCGAGCAGCGAGACGACCCCGGCCGCCGCGAGGACCGCCGCGGCGTGGTATGCGGGCTTGGAGCCGGGCGGCAGGCGGACGGGGACGCCCCCGACCGTCTCGGCCATCTCTGCCAGCAACCCGACGAGCGGCGGCTCGCCCTCGACGGCGATCGTCGCGCCGTGAAGCGCGGCGACCGCGCGCTCGACGTCGGCGAACGCCACGAGCGGATGGAAGCTGCCGGCCTGCGTGCCCGCGGCGAGGGCCGGCGCGAGGACCTCCGCGCCGAGCGCCCCGCTCGTGTGGACGATCGCCTGCCCGCTGTAGAGCCGGAGCGACGACGCGACAGAGCGGATCGCGTCGTCGGGGACGGTGAGGAACACGAGGTGGCACGCGTCGGGGAGGGTGCGCGCGTCGGCGAACGCGAGCGCTCCCGGGACGAGCGAGACGAACCGTTCCCGCCGCCCGACGTCGCGGCTCGCGACCGCCCCGACCGGCCAGCCGGCCCGGTGGAAGGCGACCGCGAGGGCGGTCCCCACCGGTCCGGCGCCGATGAACCCGAGCGTCGGTCGGCCCTCGTCGTCGGGGACGACGTGCGGGTGTGGGTGATCCTCGAGGTGGACCTCGTCGCCGTGCCGGTGGGCGCCGGGCGGAAGGTCGCCGGGCCGCGGCTCCGCGGTCCCGACCTGCGCGGCCTCCGCGCTCCCGACGCGTGCTGCCCCCGCACCGTCGCCCTCCTCCGGCGCCGCGTCCAGGCCCCCGGCCGCTCGCTCCGCTTCGTCCCACGCTCGCACGGGTCGTCCTCCGCGAGCGGTCGCCGCCCCGGTCGCGAGCGGTCGCACGCTACTCTTGTGCGACAGCCTACCCGACCCGCCGCGGCCCGGCCGCCGGCCCAACCGATGAGGGAACGCCGTTGTCCACGATCGACCCGACCGCGCAGGGGCGCGATCCCTTCGGCGCCCGGGTCTCCCTCGGGCCTGGGCTCCCCGACGTCTATCGGCTGGACGCGGTCGCCGGCCGCGGGCTCGACCTCGAGCGGACGCCGGTCACGCTGAAGATCCTCCTGGAGAACCTCCTCCGCCACGCCGGCCGCGGGATCGTCCGCACCGAGGACGTCGACACGCTCCTCGCATGGCGGCCGGGTGCGACGGGCGAGGCGGAGATCCCCTTCATGCCGGCGCGGGTCATCCTCCAGGACTTCACCGGGGTCCCGGCCGTCGTCGACCTCGCGTCGATGCGCGACGCGATGGCGGCGCTCGGCGGCGACCCTGCACGCGTGAACCCGCTCGTGCCGGCCGACCTCGTCATCGACCACTCCGTCCAGGTCGACGCGTGGGGGACACCGGACGCGTTCGCGTTCAACGTGGCGCGCGAGTACGAACGCAACGGCGAGCGCTACCAGCTCCTCCGCTGGGCGCAGACCGCGTTCCACGGCCTGCGCGTGGTCCCGCCCGGGACCGGCATCGTGCACCAGGTGAACCTCGAGCACCTCGCGACCGTCGTCCGAGTGGAAGAGCTCGACGGCGCGCCCCTCGCGTTCCCCGACACGCTCGTCGGCACCGACTCGCACACGACGATGGTCAACGGGCTCGGCGTCCTCGGGTACGGCGTCGGCGGCATCGAGGCGGAGGCCGTCCTCCTCGGCCAGCCGCTCTACCAGCCCATGCCGCGGGTCGTCGGGGTCCGCCTCTCGGGCGAGCTCCCTGCCGGCAGCACTGCCACCGACCTCGTCCTCGTCGTGACGGAGACGCTCCGCAAGGTCGGGGTCGTGGGGGCGTTCGTCGAGTTCGCCGGCGACGGCCTCGCGGGCCTTCCGCTGGCCGACCGGGCGACGATCTCGAACATGAGCCCCGAGTTCGGGGCGACGGCGACCCTCTTCCCGATCGACGAGGAGACGCTCGCGTACCTGCGGCTCACCGGGCGTCCCGCGGACCTCGTGGCGCTCGTCGAGGCGTACGCGAAGGTCCAGGGCCTGTGGCGGCGCCCGGGGCCCGGTCCCGACTTCGATGCCGTCGTCGAGCTCGACCTCTCGACGGTGCGGCCGAGCGTCGCCGGTCCGCGGCGGCCGCAGGACCGCGTGGAGTTGCCGGCCGTGAAGGCGGGCTTCCGCGCCGCGTTCCCCGACGGCCTCGAGGACCCGGCCGACGCGCTCGCGGCCGCGGCATCGGTCGCTGCGGCCGGTGCGGTCATGGACGCGGAGGGCGCGTCGAGCGGCGAGCTCGAGGCGGTCGAAGCCCGCGCATACCGGCGTGTCGTCGTGACGGCCGGCGGCGAGGCGCACGATCTATCCTCCGGATCGATCGCGATCGCGGCGATCACGAGCTGCACGAACACCTCGAACCCGTCGGTCATGGTCGCCGCCGGGATCGTCGCGCGCAACGCCGTGGAGATGGGGCTCGTCGTCCCGCCGACGGTGAAGACGAGCCTCGCGCCGGGCTCCCGCGCGGTCACCGAGTACCTCGCGGCCGCAGGCCTCCTCGACCCGCTCGAGCGCCTCGGCTTCGCGGTGGCCGGGTACGGCTGCACGACGTGCATCGGCAACTCAGGCCCGCTCGACCCGCCGATCGCGGCGGCGATCGAGGAGCATGGGCTCGTCGTCGCCGCCGTCCTCTCGGGCAACCGCAACTTCGAGGGCCGCATCCACCCGCTGGTCCGGGCGGCCTACCTCGCGTCCCCGCCGCTCGTCGTCGCGTTCGCGCTCGCCGGCCGCATGGACATCGACCTCACCCGCGAGCCGATCGGCCTCGACCGCGACGGCCGACCCGTCTTCCTGTCGGAGATCTGGCCCTCGGCAGAGGAGGTCGCGGCGACGGTGGACGCCGCGGTGACCCCGGGCCTCTTCTCGAACGCGTACGCGAGCGTCTTCGCCGGCGACGAGCGCTGGCGCGCGCTCCCGGTGCCGACCGGCGACCGCTACGCGTGGGCCGACGAGTCGACGTACATCGCCGACCCGCCGTTCTTCGCCGGGATGGACCTCGAGCCGGAGCCCCTCGAGCCGCTCGCCGGCGCGCGCGTGCTCGCCGTCCTCGGGGATTCGGTCACCACCGACCACATCTCCCCGGCCGGGTCGATCGCCCCATGGAGCCCGGCAGGCACGTGGCTCCAGCAGCACGGCGTCTCGCCGGTCGACTTCAACAGCTACGGCGCCCGCCGCGGCCATCACGAGGTGATGATGCGCGGCACGTTCGGGAGCATCCGGCTGCGCAACCGGCTCGCCGGCGGGAAGGAGGGCCCGTACACGGTCCACCTGCCCGACGCCGAGGAGACTTTCATCTACGACGCCGCGATGCGCTACGCCGACGAGGGCGTCCCGCTCCTCGTCATCGCCGGGCGGGAGTACGGGTCGGGGTCGTCGCGCGACTGGGCGGCGAAGGGGACGCGGCTCCTGGGCATCCGCGTGGTCATCGCAGAGGGCTACGAGCGCATCCACCGCTCGAACCTCGTCGGGATGGGGGTCCTGCCGCTCCAGTTCCTCCCCGGCGAGTCGGCGACGTCGCTCGGCCTGACCGGGCGCGAGTCGTACGCGATCCCGGCGCTGGCGATCGGCGTCGCGCCCAGGGAACGCCTGACGGTCATCGCCACGGCCGACCAGGCCGACGGCGGCACCGAGAAGCGGTTCGAGGTCATCGCGCGGCTCGACGGGCCGATCGAGGTGGACTACTGGCGCCAGGGCGGGATCCTGGCCGCCGTGCTTCGGCGGCTCGCACGGGAATCGGCCGCGACGTAGCTCAGGCGCGGCGGGCAGCGACAGCCGGCCGTCGGTCAGGCGCGGCGAGCGGAGTAGCGCCCATCGTCCCGGGAGACCCGGAGCGGGAT
>JBAWVU010000098.1:0-8067 GCA_037147135.1 Chloroflexota bacterium | reverse complement strand
GGCCCGCCGGCGGGAAGCCCGGGCGGCGGGCGGACGGACCCGACGCCTCGGGCCGGTGGTCCGAGGCCTTCCGGGCCGGCCCGACCGGTCCGGTCGGGAGCGGCCTGGGGCGCCGTCGGAGCGCGTGCTCGAGCACCTGGTCCATCGACTCGACGAGGACGAGCTTCATCTGCTTGCGGATCTCCTCGGGGACGTCGCGGAGGTCCTTCTCATTCTTCCTGGGGAGGATGACCATCGCGGCGCCGGACATGTGCGCGGCAAGGATCTTGCTCTTCAGGCCGCCGATCGGGAGGACCCGACCACGGAGGGTGATCTCCCCGGTCATCGCGACGTCCTTGCGGACCGGGATGCCGGTGAGGGCGCTCACCATCGCCGTCGCGAGGGTGATGCCCGCCGACGGGCCGTCCTTGGGAGTCGCCCCGGCCGGGACGTGGATGTGGAGCGTGTTCTTCTCGAAGAGCTCGCGCTCGATCCCGAGGTCGGCTGCATTGGCGCGGATCCAGCTCAGGGCGGCGCGGGCGGACTCCCGCATCACCTCGCCGAGCTGTCCCGTGAGGATGAAGTCCTCCTTGCCCTCCATCTTCGTCACCTCGACCGCGACGACGTCGCCACCGACCTCCGTCACGACGAGCCCCGTGGCCGCGCCGACCTGGTCCTCGGCCTCCAGCTCGCCGTACTCGAACCGCGGCGGACCGAGGTACACCAGGAGCCGCTTCTTGTCCACGACGACCTTGCGCTTGCGGCCCTCGACGACGCCGCGGGCGACCTTGCGCATGACGTTCGCGATCTCGCGCTCGAGGTTCCGGACACCTGCCTCGTGCGTATACGCCTGGACGAGCTCCGTGAGGGCCTCGTCCGTGATCTCGATGTTCGTGTCCTTGAGCCCATGGTTCGTCATCTGCTTGGGGATGAGGAACCGCCGGGCGATCGCCGCCTTCTCGGTCTGCGTGTAGCCGGGGAGCGCGATGATCTCCATCCGGTCGCGCAGCGGCGCCGGGATGGGGTCGAGCAGGTTGGCCGTCGTGATGAACAGGACCTTGGACAGGTCGAACGGGACCTCGAGGTAGTTGTCCTGGAAGCTGAAGTTCTGCTCCGGGTCCAGCACCTCGAGGAGGGCCGACGACGGGTCGCCCCGGAAGTCCATCCCGAGCTTGTCGACCTCGTCGAGCATGAACACCGGGTTGTTCGATCCACCGGTCTTGATGCTCTGGATGACGCGGCCGGGGAGCGCCCCGATGTACGTGCGCCGATGGCCGCGGATCTCGGCCTCGTCGTGGACGCCGCCGAGGCTCATGCGGACGAACTTCCGTCCCATCGCCCGCGCGACGCTCCGCCCAAGGGACGTCTTGCCGACGCCGGGCGGACCGACGAAGCAGAGGATGGGGCTGCGGATCGTGGAAGCCAGTGCCCTGACCGCGAGGTACTCGAGGATCCGGTCCTTCACCTTCTCCAGGCCGTGGTGATCCTCATCGAGGATCTTCGCGGCCTCGCGGATGTCCAGCCGGTCGTCCGTCGAGACGTTCCACGGGAGGCTGATGAGCCAGTCCACGTACGTCCGGATGACGCCGACCTCCGGCGAGGCAGACGGGATCCGGCTCATCCGGTCGACCTCCTTGGTCGCCCGGGCCTTCACCTCGTCGGGCATCCCGGCGGCCTCGACCTTCTCGCGAAGCTCGTTGAGCTCGGCCTGCTGCGGGTCGTCCTCGCCGAGCTCGCGCTGGATCGCCTTGAGCTGCTCGCGGAGGATGTACTCCCGCTGGGTCTTGTCCATCTCGGACCTGACCTCGCTCTGGATCTTCCCCTTGAGCTCGAGGATCTCGATCTGGCGAGCGAGGAACACGGAGACGAGCCTGAGGCGCTCGACCACGTCGATCGTCTCGAGGAGCTCCTGGCGCCGGGGGGTGTCCATGTCCGGGCTGTACGCGACCATGTCCGCCAGGAGGCCCGGCTCGGAGATGTTCCGCGCGGCAACGGCGGCCTCCGGCGGGATCGGGGCGCCATTCGCGATGTACTGCTCCATCTGCGACTGGATCGAGCGCATGAGCGCCTGGGCCTCGACCCCGGTCGCCGGCGTCTCCTGCAGCTCCTCGATCTCGGCGAGGAGGTACGGGCCGGTGCTCTCGAAGCGGCGCAGTCGGAGCCGTCCCTGGCCCTGGACGATCGCGCGGACCGTCCCGTCCTGGAGCTGCACCACCTGGGCGATCTTCGCGAGCGTGCCGATCTCGTAGAGCTCGGCCGTGTCGACGATCTCCTCGCGCTCCGCCTCTCGTTGCGTGACGAGCGCGATCATGCTGTCCGCGGCCACGGACGCGTTGAGCGCGTTCACGCTCTTCGCGCGACCGACCTGGAGCGGCACGATCATCTCCGGGAAGATGACCGTTTCGCGCAGCGCCACGAGCGGCAGCATGCGTACGCCGCGCGCGGACGCCTTCTTCGGTGGTGTCTTCGTCTCGTCGGGCTCGGGCGGTGTCTTCGCCATTCGGGTTCTCCTGTGCGGTCGAGTCGGGCTCGGGCTCCGGGTCCGTGCTCGCCGGTTCGTGTGATCTCCTGAGGAGGATGAGGTCCTGCGTCGGGTCGCGGGTCAGACGGCGTCCGGCTCGGGCTCGAGGGACTCGTTGTAGAGCACCTCGAGGATCCGCGTCCCCAGTCTCTCTTCGAGCTCGAAGAGGACCCGGACTCCGGCGAGGTTCACGCCTCGCTCCTGGGTGAGGTGTCGGATCCAGAGGATCCGACGGATGTCGTTCTCGCTGTAGAGGCGGATGTTGGTCGGCGTACGGGCCGGGCAGATGAGGCCCTCATCCTCGTAGATGCGCAGGGTGCGGGGATGCGCGCTCACGATGCCCGCCGCCACGCTGATCACGTAGACGGGTCGGGTGGGGTCGGGTCGCGGCCGGCCCTCGTGCATGCCGTCAGTTCCGGGCCGATCTGGCGCCGGCGAACCCGCGTGGGGCCTGGCGGATCGGCGATGGTCGACGGATGAGCGTCATGGGCAGGCGACTCCCCTGGGGGGCTCGTGGGTGCCCGCGGGCATCGTACGGGTCCACCGGGCCCTACCCCATCCGGACCTGGTCACCACGTATGCTAGAACCCTGACAATACCTATGTCAAGAGTTCTACGCGCCGAGATGCTGCAGGGAGATGCTTCGGGGCGGAGTCTCTCGCGGCACGTCCCGTGCCCGATCCGCCGGCCGCCCGGTTCAGGGCGCGGGGGTCTCCTCCGCCGCGCCGATGAACGTCCCGTGGAGCGCGACCTCGCAGTCGCGGCGCCCGATGACGATGACCTTGTCGCCCTCGCGGAAGATCGTGTCGGAGCGGACGGACTGCGCCGTGGCGCCACGGATGTAGGCGAAGAGCGCGCAGCCGTCGGGCAGCGGCAGGTCGGCGCTCGCCTTCCCGACGGCGGGGGAATCGTCGGTGAGGAGCGCCTCGATGAGCTCGAGGTCGCCGCCCCCGAGGTCGGCGAGGTGGAGCAGCTCGTGGACAGGGATGTCCTGCTCGATCGACCCGAGGATCATCCGCGTCGGGCTGATGATCTCGTCCACGCCGAGGTGCCGGAAGAGGAGCTCGTTCTTGGGGTTGTTCACCCGGGCGATCGTCCGTTTCACGGAGAAGTGGTGCTTGGCCATCTGGCAGATGACGAGGTTGTCCTCATCGTCACCGGTGACCGCAGCGACGATGTCCGCCCGGTTGGCGCCCGCCTCCGCCAGCGACTTCCCCTCGCACCCGTCGCGGGCGACGACGATCGACCCGATCTCGTCGGCGATCAAGTCGGCGCGCGACCGCGACTTCTCGAGGAGGACGACCTCGTGGCCGGCCTCGATGAGCTCCTTCGTGAGGTAGTAGCTGACCTTTCCTCCGCCGACGACGATGACGAACATCGGTCAGCCCTCCGAGCCGGTCGCTGCAGGCACGGCGGCCTCGCGCGGGTGGAATGGATGGGAGTGGATGCGCCCCAGGTGGACCGCCGGGTCGCCGGAGCCCGTCAGTCCGAGGTACCCCATGACGGCGTCGGCCTCGAGCGTCGTGCGGCACATCGTCGCAATGCCGAGCTCCGCGTAGGCTCGCGCACGCACGTGGTCGTTGATCTTCGCGACGACGTTCTCGATCCCGAGAGACTCGCGAGCGATCTGCGCCGCCATGACGTTGCGGTTGTCCCCCTCCGTGAGAGCGATGAGGAGGTCCGCGCCCTCAGCTCCGGCACGCCGGAGCTGATCCTCGTCGGTCCCGTCGCCGCGGATCGCCTCGCCGGCGAAGGTCGCGGGCAGGCGATCGAACGCGGAGGACGCGACGTCGATGATGACGACCTGGTGTCCCGCTCTGTCGAGCGACTCGGCGAGATACGCGCCGACGCGGCCGCAGCCGACGATGACGACTCTCATGGGTTCTCCTGGGGCATCGGCTCGCGCACCACGAGGACGGCGCACGGCGCGTTCTTGAAGACGTAGGGGACGGTCCGGCCAATGACGAAATCCCCGCCGAACCGCGTCCGATACCCGAGACCGAGGACGAGGAGGTCGGCCTCCTGCGCGGTCGCCTCGTCGACGATCGCTGCGCCGACGTCGCGCGACTGGAGGAGCACGGGCTCCAGCGTGGACCCGAGCCGCTCCGCTGCGGACTCGGCGCTGTCGAGGACGCGCTGAGCCTCTTCCGACAGTTCGGCGACGCTCGCGTCGATGGGCAGTGTCCAGTCGATCTCGACGACGTGGAGCGCGACGAGCGAAGCCTTCTGTGGCTTCGCCAGGGATACGGCGTACTCGACGACGTACCGGTCGGAGGACGAGCCGTTCACGCAGAGGACCGCCCTGCGGAACGACAAGTGGTGTGTCTCGTTCACGACCTGCTCACGATACCACCGGCCGGCGGAAATCAGGCTTGCTCGGAGGGTGGTGTGGGGGCGACCGGCTCAGGCGACGGGGCGGAGGCGGCCGGCCCCTCGGGCTTGTGATCCTCGGGCCGGTACGGCACCTGCGTCACCACCGTGTTCGGCCGCCCGATGAGCGTCGCACGAAGCCGGTTCGTCGACTGGTTGTAGAGGATCCGCTCCCACCAGTGACGGGCCACGTACTCAGGGATGATGACGAACGTGATCGGGGCCTCCTTGTCCGGCGGCCAGGCCTGGTCGAGCACGTCGAGGTACGCGAGGAACGGCCCGACGAGCGCGCGGTAGGGCGACTCGACGACGACGAGCTGCACGTCGGGGACCGTCCGTTCCCACGCCGCCCGGACCTGCTCCGACTCGAGGGGATCGTCGGAGACGAGCACCGCCCGCACGTCGTCGCCGATCGACCGGCCGACGTCGAGCGCACGAACCACCGCACGGTTGAGACCGCTGACCGGGACGACGATGCGCCGCTCCCGGTGATACGGCGGGTACGCGGTCCCGGGACGCAGCGCGATCTCGCCGCCTGACTTGGCGTACTGGCGGTGGATGAACCAGAACATCGCGACCTCGACCGGGATGAGGACCAGCACGAGCCACGCGCCGCCGGAGAACTTCACGCCAGCCACGACGAGCAGGACGACGAACGTCAGGACCCCGCCCAGCGCGTTGACCGACGCTCGCCACCACCAGCCGCTGTCCCTGACCGCGAGCCAGTGGCGAACCATGCCCACCTGGGACAGGGTGAAGCAGACGAACACGCCGACGGAGTAGAGCGGGATCAGGAGATGCACGTCGCCCTGGAAAACGATGATGAGGCCGGCGGCGATGGCCGCCAGCACCACGATGCCCCAGGAGAAGGCGAGTCGATCGCCGCGCAGCGAGAACTGGCGCGGCATGAACCCGTCGTTGGCGAGGATCGCGGCCAGCCGCGGGAACGCGTTGAAGCTCGTGTTCACGGCGAGGAAGAGGATCAGCGCTGTGGCGATCTGCAGCGCCACGAAGAGCAGGGTCCCCGACCCGAAGACCGCCGACCCTAGCTGGGCGATCGCGGTCGGCCCGCCCTCGAGGGCGGGCCGGAGGCCGAGGTGATTGGCCAGGAATGCGAAGCCGATGAAGAGGACGCCGAGGAGGATCGCCATCATCGTCATCGTGTTGGCTGCGTTCTTCGACTCCGGCGGCTTGAACGCCGGCACGCCGTTGGCGATCGCCTCGACGCCGGTGAGGGCCACGGAGCCCGAGGCGAACGCTCGCAGCAGGAGGAATATCGTGACGGCCTCCGTCCCCAGCGGAGCGGCGCTGGGCGGGACGGGTGCTGAGGAGAGACTCCCGCTGGCCAGCGCGAACACGCCCATGCCGACCAGCAGCAGGGCCAGGCCGACGAACAGGTAGGTAGGGCTGGCGAAGAACAGCCCCGCCTCGCGCAGGCCTCGCAGGTTCGCGATCGTGATCAGGGCGATCGAGAGGATCGCGATCTCGATGCGGAGGTCGTATATGGCAGGGGCCACCGAGTACAGCTGGGCGACGGCCGACGCCGTCGAGACCGCGACCGTCATCACATAGTCGATCAAGAGAGCGGCCGCGGCGACCAGCCCGAACCATTGGCCAAGGTTCTCCTTGGCCACCGCGTAGGCTCCGCCGCCGTTGGGGTAGGCGCGGCAGACCTGCCGGTACGAGATCGAGACGACCGCGAGGAGGCCGGCGATCGCGAGCGCGATCCCGATCCCGTAGCTGAGCCCGACCGTCCCGGCGACCACCAGCGCGAGGAGGATCTCGTCCGGCGCGTAGGCGGACGATGAGATCGCGTCCGAGCTGAAGATCGGGAGAGCGAGCTTCTTCGGGAGCCGCTCGAACGCCTCTTCCTCGTTGGAGAGCGCGCGCCCGAAGAGGACCCGCTTGACGCTCGCCACCGCGCGCCCGGCGGGCGTCGTGGGCTCGCTCGCGGTGCGCTTGGCGGTGAGCTGGCCCGGACCGGTGTATCGGAAGTACGCGGCGTGGGGCCGCTCGACGCGGACACGCCGATCCCCGAGCTTGCGACCCCTGAGGGGCCGCCGACCTCCGATCATCGTGCTCCCGTCCCGCCGAGAGAGTCGGCGATCCCGCAGCCTGAACGCTTCGCGGGCACCACCGGCCACCACCGGATCCTGCTCGCGCCTGGCCCTGCCGGACGGTTATACACCTTCGGCCGCCAGCCCGGGGCGGTTGGTACGAACCATTGACACGACGGGGTCCCCGCCCTCCGGGGCCGGCGATCGGCGGCCGGGCGGGCGCGATGCCGCTCCCCGGTCACCGGCCGAGATCGAGCCGCAGCGCGAGGCGCTCGGGCAGCCCGACGGCCCGCATGTCCGCCTGCGTCTCCGCGATCGGGTAGGGGACGCGACGCCACGTCGCGGTAGACGCGTCGGTGTCGAGGACGAGGAAGCCCGCGCGCGGATCGCCGTCGCGCGGCTGTCCGACGCTGCCGGGGTTGAGGAGCACCCGGCGCTCGTCGAGGAGGAGGATCGTGCCGTCGGGGGTCGAGACGATCTCGACCGGCCCGCCCTTCGTCGACTCCCGCCACGCCCGCGGCTTGTGGGTGTGCCCGTGGAGGCACCAGCGTGTGCCGATCGCGGCGAGGCTCCTCTGGGCGACCTCGACGGACGTCACGTACTCCCAGATCGGATCGAGCGGGCTCCCGTGCACGAGCGTGAAGGAGGCGCGTTCCTCGATCTCTGGGAGCGCGAGGAGCCACGCACGGGTCGCCGCGGAGATGACCGCCCGCGTCCAGCGTGCGGCCTCCTTTCCATCGGGGTTGAAGTCGTCGACGATCGACGAGCCGAGTGCCGCGGCGTCGTGGTTGCCGTGTACACCGCCCGCGCCCAGCGCGCGGAGACGGGTCACGACCGCGTCCGGATGTGGGCCGTACCCGACGACGTCGCCGAGGTGCCACCAGGCATCGACGGCACCGGCGGCGTCGACGACGGCGTCCAGCGCGGGGAGGTTCGAGTGGATGTCGGAGATGACCGCGATACGCATCGGCGGGTCAGGATAGCGGAGCGGCGGGCGGAGCGGCGGGCGTCCGCGGAGCGGCGGGCGGAGCGGCGGGCGTCCGCGGAGCGGCGGCCTCGCGTCGGCGGTCCCTGGCCCGGGCAGCCGGGTCGCGTGGGAACCCGGACGGGGTCGCGCGCAGCTTGGGCACGATCACGAGA
>JBAWVU010000097.1:0-8125 GCA_037147135.1 Chloroflexota bacterium | reverse complement strand
CCGTCGGTCGCCCCGTCGGTCGCCCCGTCGGTCGCCCCGTCGGTCGCCCCGTCCGTCGGCGCCGGCTCCACCACGGTCGGTTCCAACTACTCCGACGCGGTCCCGAAGGCCGCGTTCCAGGCGATGATGGACTACTGCACGGCGCAGACCGGCGTCACGACGACCATCAACACGGTCGACCACGGCGCGTTCCAGGACGCGCTCAACTCGTACCTCCAGGGCACGCCGGACGACATCTTCACGTGGTTCGCCGGCTACCGCATGAAGTTCTTCGCGGACCAGGGTCTCGCGACGAACATGAACGACGTCTGGGCGAGTGTCGGCAGCCAGTTCTCCGACGCGTACAAGACGGCGTCCACGGCGTCGGACGGGAGCCAGTACTTCCTCCCGATGTACAACTACCCGTGGGTCGTCATCTACCGGAAGAGCGTCTTCGCAGACAAGGGCTACACGATCCCCAAGACGCTTGACGAGTTCGTCACGCTCTCCAAGAAGATGCAGGCCGATGGCCTCGTGCCGCTCGCGTTCGCGGACAAGGACGGCTGGCCGGCCATGGGCACCTTCGACATCATCAACATGCGGATGAACGGCTACGACTTCCACACCGGCCTCATGGCCGGCACGCAGAAGTGGACCGACCCCAAGGTGAAGGCCGTCTTCCAGAAGTGGGCCGAGCTCCTGCCGTACATGCAGCAGGGCGCGCTCGGTCGGACGTGGCAGGACGCCGCGCAGACGCTCCTGAGCAAGAAGGCCGGGATGTACTTCCTCGGTACCTTCGCCGGTGAGCAGGCGACCGACCCGGCCATCCACGACGACCTCGCGTTCTTCCCCTTCCCCGTGTTCGGCAACGAATGGGACGCGGAGATGGCGATCGACGCCCCGATCGACGGGCTCATGCTGAGCAAGACGGGCGCGAACCCCACCCAGAACACGACGCTGCTCGAATGCCTCGCGACCGGCCCGGCCGAGCTCGCGTTCCTCAAGACCAGCCCGAACAACGTCGCCGCGAACAAGACGGCGGACACGAGTGGCTACACGGACTTCCAGAAGCAGATGGCGACGATCCTCGCCGGGTCCAACAAGATCGCGCAGTTCCTCGACCGCGACACGCGGCCGGACTTCGCGGGCCCCAACGGCATGCAGGGCTTCCTGCAGACCTTCCTCAACGACCCGGCCCAGGACCTGGACGCCTACCTGGCCAAGATCCAGGCGTTCTGGGACTCGCTCCCGCCGCAGTGACCCGCGGCTGAACAGCCGGATCCAGCACGGTGACCCAGCAGGTCGCCGATAGCGTCGCCCCGCTCCCGCCGGTCACGCAGACCGGCGGAGGTGGGGCGACGTCCGTTTCCACCGGCAAGAAGAAGCGGCCCGGCCTGCTCACACGCCGGGATCTCGTCATCCTCGCCTTCATGGCCGGCATCCCGGCCTTCATCCACGTGTTCTTCGTCTGGGTGCCGACGCTCGGGTCGGTCGTCCTGTCGTTCACGTCGTGGAACGGGATCGGCGGCCTCGACAGGATCAAGTTCGTCGGGATCAAGAACTACCAGGATCTGGTCAACGTCTACCCGCCGTTCTGGCCGGCGATCCAGCACAACCTCATCTGGCTCGGGGTCTTCCTGCTCATCGCCACGCCGATCGGGATCTTCTTCGCGGTCCTCCTCGACAAGGAGCTGCGCGGGAGCCGCTTCTACCAGAGCGCGCTCTACCTGCCAGTCGTCCTCTCGCTCGCGATCGTCGGGTTCATCGCACAGCTCTTCTACGCACCGGAGCAGGGTCTCCTCAACAACGTCCTCGGGACCACGGGCCAGAACGGGCAGACCCTCATCGACTGGCTCGGGAACTCGAACATAAACCTCTGGGCCGTCCTCGCCTTCGCGAGCTGGCGGCACATCGGCTACATCATGATCCTGTACCTCGCCGGCCTGAAGGGGGTCGATCCCACCCTCAGGGAGGCCGCCAAGGTCGATGGCGCGAGCGAGGTCCAGACGTTCTTCCGCGTCGTCTTCCCCGTCATGGCGCCGATCAATGTCGTGATCCTCGTCATCACCATCATCGAGTCGCTCCGCGCGTTCGACCTCGTCTTCATCATCAACAAGGGCCTCAACGGTCTCGAGCTGCTGTCGGTCCTGGTGACCAACAACATCATCGGGGAGGCCAGCCGCGTCGGCTTCGGCTCCGCGATCGCGGTCGTGCTCCTCACGATCTCGCTGGGCCCGATCCTCGTGTACCTCCGCCGCAGCCAGCAGGGGATCGGCGAATGAGCGCAGCCACGGCAGGCGTCTACGTGCGCAAGAAGGGCATCCGCTGGCGCCGCGTCGCGCTGCATGCCTTCCTCATCACCATCTCGCTCATCTGGCTCTTCCCCCTCGCGTGGGCGCTCTACACGTCGCTGCGCCCGTACGCGGACACCGCGGCGCACGGCTACGTCTCGTTCACCGGTGTGCTGAACTTCGACAACTACGTGAACGCATGGAACAACGCGGAGCTCATCCGCTACTTCGGCAACACGATCGTCATCGTGGTGCCGGCGGTGATCCTCACGCTGTTCCTCGCGTCGATGGCCGCCTTCACGCTGGCGCGCTTCTCCTGGCGATTCAACCTCGCGATGCTCCTGCTCTTCACCGCCGGGAACCTGCTCCCGCCCCAGGTCATCATCACGCCGCTCTTCCGGATGTACCTGGCGATCCCGCTCCCCAAGACCTTCCTCACGGCCAATGGGCTGCTCTACGACCAGTACATCGGGATCATCCTGATCCACGTCGCGTTCCAGCTCGGCTTCTGCACGTTCGTCCTCGCGAACTACATGAAGACCATCCCGAACGCGCTCACCGAGGCGGCCGTGGTCGACGGAGCGAACACGTTCCAGATCTACCGCAGTGTCGTCATGCCGCTCGTCAAGCCGGCGCTGGCGGCCCTCGCCGTACTCGAGTTCACGTGGGTCTACAACGACTTCTTCTGGGCCCTTCTCCTCATGCGGACGGGCAGCAAGCTCCCGATCACGTCCGCCCTGAACAACCTCAAGGGCCAGTTCTTCGTGGACAACAACCTCATCGCGGCCGGTGCCGTGCTCGTCGCGATACCCACGCTCATCGTGTTCTTCGCGGCGCAGCGACAGTTCATCAGCGGCCTCACCCTGGGTTCGACCAAGGGCTAGGATCCCCCGGCATGGCCGGGGGATCCGGTCGGCGCTAGCGGGCCTCGAGGACGAGTATCCGGGCCTGGAAGTCCCCGCGGCTCGCATCGTCACGCGGGTCGCGGTCGAGGATGAGCCCCGCGCCCATGAGGTCGTCGCCACCGCGGACGATCGCGTTCGCCCGTTCGAACGCGTCGCCGGCCCGGGGCCACGCCGATACGCCGTAGGCTGCCGCGGGGTCCAGCCCGCGCAGCCGGAGCCGGGCGGGCCCCGTGTACGGCCGGTCGAGGACCCGGTAGTGGCCGACGATCGCCCGGCGGGCATCATCGGATGTCACCATCCAGGCGACCTCGTTCCCGTCGCCCTCGAACGGACTCCGGAGGCGGATGAAGCGACCGCGCTGGAGGAGCTCCCGGTTCGCGATGTAGAACGCGACCTGCCCGGCGATCTCGGCGCGCTCGTCGTCGGTCAGGGCGCCCGGGTCCAGCTCGTACCCGAAGACGCCGAAGAACGCCACCGCGGCCCGCGTCGCCAGCGGCGTGACCCGCCCCACCTGGTGGTTCGGGACCGCCGACACGTGCGCGCCCATCGAGCTCAGCGGGTAGCACAGCGACGTCCCCCACTGGATCCTCAGGCGCTCGACCGCGTCCGTGTCATCGCTCGTCCACGCCTGGGGCGCGAACGCGAGGAGCCCGGGGTCGAACCTGCCCCCGCCGCTCGCACAGGACTCGAAGAGGATCTCGGGGAAGGCCGTCGTGAGGCGCTCGTAGAGGTCGTACACGCCGAGGATGTAGCGGTGGAAGAACTCGCCCTGCCGCTCCGGCGGGAGCCCCAGGCTGTACGGCTCCGTGATGTTGCGGTTCATGTCCCACTTGACGTATGAGATCGGCGCGCTCGCGAGCACCTCGGACAGGACCGCGAAGAGGTGATCCACGATCTCCGGGCGCGACATGTCGAGGACGAGCTGGTTCCGGCTCTCCGTGCGCGGTCGCCCGGGGACGCCGATCGCCCAGTCGGGGTGCTCGGCGAAGAGCAGGCTCCGCTCGCTCACCATCTCCGGCTCGATCCAGATGCCGAAGCGCATGCCCAGAGCCTCGACCTTGCGCGCGAGCCCCCCGATCCCGTCGGGCAGCTTCCGGCGGTCCACGGTCCAGTCGCCGAGGGAGGACGTGTCGTCATCGCGCGCCCCGAACCAGCCGTCGTCGAGGACGAACAGCTCGATCCCCATCTCCCGGGCGGCCGCGGCGATCCCGACGAGCTTCCCTTCGTCGAAGTCGTGGTAGGTCGCCTCCCAATTGTTGATGAGGACCGGCCGCGGTCGGTCGCGCCACGTGCCGCGCGCGAGCCGCTCGCGATAGAGCCTGTGGTAGGCATCGCTCAGGCCGCCCAGGCCGTCGGCGGAATAGGCGAGGACCGCCTCCGGGAGGGCGAGCTCCGCGCCGGGCCCGAGGGCCCAGTCGAAGCCGTCCGGATCGATCCCGAGGCGGACGCGCGTCGTCTCGAACGCGTCGACCTCCACCTCGGCGAGGAAGTTGCCCGAGTAGACGAGGCTGAAGCCGTAGGCCTCGCCGAGCTCCTCCGTCGTGGAGGGCCGTGCGAGCGCGACGAACGGGTTGTGCTCCAGGCCCGACGCGCCGCGCCGGCTCGAGATGGACTGGCGGCCGTGCACGAGGGGACGCTCGATCAGGTGCCGCTCCCGGGCCCAGGCGCCGCTCAGGTGGAGGAGGTCCCAGGACGCGTCGGGCAGGTCGAGCGACGCGCTCATCGCGCACTCCACGCGGAGCGGTGAGGCCCCCGCGTTCCGGAGCCGGACGCTCCGCGCCACGACGGGCACATCGCGGAAGAGCGTGTACGAGAGCACGGCCTGCGCCCCCGAGAACGCGTCGCCGAGCACGATCTCGACGGTCTCGGCCTCGTCATCGCTCTCCACGTATGTCGACGGGAGGCCCGGGACGGCGGTCTTCCCGTCGAAGATCCGGTGCTCCACGTACGCGAGGTCGAGGACGGTCGACCCGTCGGGCTGGCGGATCGAGAGCGCCGGCACGCGGAAGTCGCCGCTGCCCCCGGTCGGGTACTCGAGCGGGGCGGGGACGCCCACGCGGTTCGCGTAGCCGTGGAACTCCACGGGTCGGAGGTGCCGATAGGACCTGTCCGCGGCCAGCGCCGGGCCGAAGTACAGCTGGCCGAGCCAGCCGTTCTCCAGCGCGCCGATCACGTAGCTGATCCGGGCGTTGTGAAGGTGGAGCTCCCTCGTCTCGGCGTTCCACTGGATGGGCATGGTCCTCTCCGCTCGTGTGCGATGCGCCGGGGCCGGCCGACTCCGCCGCCCACATGGAAGTATCGGGGCAGTCGACGTGTCCGCGCACCGCCCGAGCGGCCGGGCGGCTGCTACGATGCTGATCGAGGCACCCGACCGGTCGCCGCATCTTCGGAGGCCCGTTCGTCATGCGTAAGCCCATCGTCGCGTTCGGCCTGTTCGTCACCGCCATCGCACTCCTTGCGGCGTGCAGCTCCGCCGCGACCCCGGCGCCGACGCCACCCGCCGCACTGCCCGGCACCTCGTGGAGGCTCGGTGCGCAGGGCGGCACAGCACCCGCTGCGCGCGCGCTCCCCACGCTCACGTTCGGCACCGACGGGACCGTGAGCGGCAACACGACGTGCAACAACTACACCGGGATGTTCACCGCCACCGGCAGCTCGATCTCGATCACCGGCCTGCAGACGACCACGAACCAGGAGTGTGCGCCGGAGACGAAGCAGGTGGAGACCACGTTCCTCGCCTCGCTGGGCACCGTGACCTCGTGGCGGGCCGGTGACGTGCCGCTCCCGTCGGGCATCGTCGTCCTCGCGCCGGTGAAGCTCCTCCTCAACGGCCCGACGCCGCTCATCTTCACCCAGTCCTGACGGTCTGCGCCCGGCGCCGATCGCAGGTCAGCCGCGCGTCGCCGCCTCGAGCCGCTCCGCCTCGGTCGCCAATCGCGCGACCTCGTCCGTCGAGAGTTCGAGGTCCCCGGCCGCGGCATTCTCCTCGAGCTGCTCGACCGTCCTCGCGCCGGGGATGGCGACGACGTTCGGGTGGCTCAGGAGCCACGCGAGCGCGACCTGGGCCGGCGTCGCCGCGTGCGCGGTCGCGACCTCCCGCAGCGCCTCGATGAGCGGCCTCGAACGCTCGAGCCCGTCGCCGCGGAAGTGCGGCGTCATGCCGCGCATACCGCCCACCCGCGCCCCCGTCTCGTGTTGCCCGGAGAGGAGCCCCTGCCCGAGCGGGCTGTACGCGATGACGACCCGGCCGCGCTCCGCGGCATATGGGACGAGATCGCGAAGGGGCGCCGGGCTCGCGAGGCTGAACCGCACCTGGTCGGACATGACCGGGCTGCGGAGCGCCCGCTCCGCAGCGCGCCACTGGTCGAGCGAGAAGTTGCTCACCCCGACGTGCGAGACGAGCCCGTCCCCGACGAGCGGCCGGAGCGACTGCATGACCCTGCGCGGCGACACGAACGGGTTGAGCCAGTGGACCTGGTAGAGGTCGATCGACGAGACCCCGAGCCGCCTCGCGGACCCGCGCGCCTGCCACGCGACGATCGGCTCCGCCGGGGCGATGGGCGTGAGCTTCGTCGCGACGACCGGCCGTGGCTCCAGGCCGCGGATCGCGGCCCCCACGATCCGTTCCGACCGGCCCGGCCCGTATGCCTCGGCCGTGTCGATGAACGTGACGCCGAGCTCCACCGCGCGTCGGACGAGCGCCGGGGCGACGTCGGTCGCGTACCCGTCGCCGTAGCCCCACTCGCGGGTCCCGAACTGCCACGTGCCCAACCCGATGACGGAGAGGCGGAGCCCCTCGACCTCCACATATCGCATGCTGTGAGCGTACCGGTCGAACCCCTGGCGCGCACAGGCTCGACGGCCTTGCACGTACGGGTCCGACGGCCGGCGCGAGCCGGGCGCGGGCCCCCGGCAGGAGCCCTCGGCAGGAGCGCCCGGCGAGATGTGAAGGGAGTGCGTCGATGGAGCGGGAGATCGGCGCGACGAAGCGGATCGGCCTCGTCGCCCACGACAACAAGAAGCGCGACCTCATCGAGTGGGCGAGGTTCAACATCGACCTGCTCGGACGGCACCTCCTCGTCGCGACAGGGACCACCGGGTCCCTGCTCGAGGACGAGCTCGGCCTCCCGGTCCAGAAGCTCCGGAGCGGCCCTCTCGGCGGTGACCAGCAGATCGGTGCGCTCATCGCCGAGGGCCAGCTCGACATCCTCATCTTCTTCTGGGACCCGCTCGAGCAGCAGCCGCACGATCCCGACGTGAAGGCGCTCCTCCGGATCGCCGTCGTGTGGAACATCCCCGTCGCATGCGACCGCGCGACGGCGGACTTCATGATCTCTTCGCCGCTCATGACGAGCGACTACGAGCGGAAGCTGCCCGACTTCGAGGCATACACACGGCGCAGCCTGCCGGGGGCGTAGTCGCGACGCCGGTCGGCCCAGGGGCCTCCGGGCCGGCATCTGGTATCATCCGCGAGCCTCAGAGGCACCTCGGTCGGGGCGTGGCGCAGCTTGGTAGCGCGCATCGTTCGGGACGATGAGGTCGGAGGTTCAAATCCTCTCGCCCCGACCAAAACCAGCTCATCAGAGTGCGTGCCCTGCCCCCTATCCCGCGACCTCGGCGTCGCGCGCACCGGAGATGCCGGCTGCGTCCGACGCAACCCGGATCGTGAACCTGCCGACCGGCGAGCTGTGGAGCCCGAGCTCGCTCAGGTCGAAGGTGATCTCCGCGGGGACGAGGCGGTCGAGGCCGTAGCGGAGTGCGTGCTCGGACCAGCGGTAGGTTGCCGACTTGAACCCGAGGAACTCCCAGGAGCCCCAGAACGCCAGGGCGAGCTCCTGCTTGATCCGGGCCGCCGAGCGGGACCATAGGCTACCCAGGTCCCGCACGAACGCCGCGTCGTCGGCGGCATCGCTCACCTCCGGGCGCGGGGCCGCCGCGAGGATCGCCACC
>JBAWVU010000096.1:0-8127 GCA_037147135.1 Chloroflexota bacterium | reverse complement strand
GGCGGACGTCGAAGGCGTCGGCCACGACCGCGCGCCGGAGCTCGAGGGTGCCCAGGTCGGTCGTCGCGCGGAGGACGACGGTATACCGGCCCGGGGCGACCGGCCCCCCGCCGGCGGTCCCGTCCCACGTCCACGCGACGTCGCCGGCCTGCTGCGCCCGATCCGTCCAGGCGACGCGGACCTCGGCGCCGGCTGCGTCGACGATCGCGAGCCGGGTGGCGGCGGGACGGGTGAGCCGGAACGAGATGCGCGTCGACGGCGCGAGGGGATCGCCGTCCTGCGGGTGGAAGACGGCCGGCGCGACGGAGAACGCCGCGACCGTCCGGTCGACCGTGAGCGGGAGCTCCACGAGCACGGGGTTTCCCGCGGCGTCGGCGAGATCGAGGACGACGAGGTACGCGCCATCGGGGACGGCCTTGCCCTTCGCGTCGTTCCCGTCCCAGGTGACCGTCCCGGCGGTCGCCGCCGCCTGGGGCCACGAGCGGACGACCGTGGAGCCGCGGGCGATCCGGACGGTGCCCGAGACGGGCGCCTCGGCGGTCCAGCGGATCGTCGCCTTGTCTGCGACGCCGTCTCCGTCGGGGGAGATCGACGCGGGGGTGACCGTCGCGTCCACGCGCGGCGCAGGCGTGTCGAGGGTCACGTCCCACGTCGCCGACGCCGCGTTCCCGGCCGCGTCGAGCATGCGCAGCGTCACGCGGTAGGTCCCGTCGGTCACGCGCTTCCCCGCGTCCGTCCGTCCGTCCCAGGTGGCGGACGCATCGCTCCCGGCGCCGGAGATCGTCCGGATCGGCTTCCCGGCGATGCCGCCGACGACGGGGGCGACGACGACTTCCCACGCGGTCGCGTCGGGCGACGAGCCCGTGATCACCACCGTGTCGTCGACGCCGTCGCCGTCCGGGGAGAAGGTCGTCGCCGAGATCGCCGACGCTGCCAGCGTGGGAGCGACCGTGTCCACGACCACGCCGAAGCGGTCGACCTGCGCCGGCGTCGCCGGCCGGTCGGAGGGGGCGTGGTATGCCGTCGAGCCTGAACGTCCGGTGAGCTCGATGATGTACTGGCCGTCGGGCACGACCGAGCCGCTCACGCGGCCGTCCCAGGACCAGGCCTGCGTCCCCGCCTTCCGCGCGCCGAGCACGATCGTGCCGACGAGCGTCCCATCGGGACGCAGGATCCGGGCGGTGACGCCCGTCATGGCGGCGCGGCCCTTCCACCCGATCATGAGCGCGTCGCGGCGGCCATCGGCGAGCGGCGAGAACGTCCGCCGCGCGATCGCGTCCGGCCCGAGCGATGCTGCCCCGCCGGCATCGAACGCGTACCCGGCGAACCCGGCGACGACGACCGTCGAGCTCGGGCGGCGCGTCCCCGACGCGTAGACGGTCTTCCCCTTCCTCACGGCGATCCACGCCTTCTCGTGCACCGCCCCCACTGCGGGCCACTCCGACAGCGGCCCGGTCACCTGGTACCAGGTGTAGCCGCTCGCGGCCCTGGGCCCGCCCGTCACGAGGAAGACGTCCCCGGCCTTCGCGGTCGCGAGCCGTGCCGCGGACGGCGTGGGCGCACTGCGGACCGCGAGCGCGCCGGACACGACGCGCGCGAATCCGCCCCGGGCGAGAGCCGTCGGCGCGGTGCGCGCGTCCGTCGTCGACCAGTCGCTCGTGTTGCCCCCGGTGTCGGTGGCGCGGACCCGGAACGCGTACCCGAGGCCGTCCGCCCCCAGCCAGACCTCGCTCGTGGCGGAGGTGCCGGTGAGCCAGTCGGTCCACGGCCCGCCGGCGATCGCCACCTGGACGTCGTACGAGGCGACCCCGCTCGCGTCGGCTCCGGTCCACGCGACGATGAACCCCTCGTCGGGCGCGTCCGCCGGGAGGACGTCGAGGCCGGCCTCCGGAGGCGTGGAATCGACCGCCGTGCCACCGAACACCTCGGTGATGAGCGCCGACAGCTCTGGGTGCTGCCCGTCGTACCCGAGCGCCCAGATCCCGACACCGAGGAGGTCCCGCGAGTCGGCGAGCTGGTACTTGAGGCGGAGCGATTCGGCGTCGTCGTAGTAGAGCTGCCGGAACGTGTGGGAGCAGTCCGCGGTCGACGCGGGGCATCGCGAGTTCGGGTAGGCCGTCCACGGGACCTGCTCCTCGGAGTCCCAGCGCCGGCCGTTCCCCGGGATGAGCTCCTCGACGATGTAGTCGTAGTTCGCGGTCGCCGAGTACCCGTACTCCGAGCCCGACAGCGTCCTGGCCTGGACGGCGTCCGTCGCGGTCGACCAGGCGCGGCCGTAGTACGGGAGGCCGAGGATGACCTTCGACGCTGGGACCCGCGCGAGGTACGTGTCGAGCGTGTCCGTGAGGTCGTACGCGGGACCGGTGAGCGGGGAGATGGACCCGGCGTAGGCCGCACCCGCCGTCCGGTAGTCGTAGCCCATGATGAAGAGCGCGTCGGCGGCACCGGGCGCGACGAGGTCCTCATGGGGGTAGTTCTCGGTCGAGCCGAGCACGTCGACGGTGATCTCGTATCCGGGGCCCACCGCGTCGAATGCCGCCCGCAGGTCGCGGACGAACGAGACGAGCTCCTCCTCGCGGCCGCGGACGAGCGGCTCGATGTCGAGGTTCACCCCGTCCGCGCCCCGGTCGACGACGGTCCGGACGAGGTTCCGGACGAGGGCGGCCCGTGCCGTCGGGCTGTCGAGCAGGGCCTTCTGGACGTTCGCCTGGCTCGTCGTCCAGGCGAAGAGCGTGAGGGTGAACACGACCTTCACCCCGTTCGCGTGGGCGCGATCCATGATGTCGGTGAGCGCCTGGCTGTTCCAGCCGGACCACCCGCTCGGCGTCGTCCCGTCCGCTTCGCGCGTGCTGATGCCGCCGCTCGCGGTCGCCGCCGCGCTGAAGTAAGCGATCGTCGAGAGCGACGAGTAGTCCAGTCGGAGCGTCGGGTCGACGAGCTCCCAGTACGGCAGGAAGCCGATGACCTGGCGGCGGAGCGCGACGGGCCGCAGCGACGAGGGCGCGGCGGCGGTGCGCTCGCCCGCCGCGATGCGGCCGGCGGAGCGCGCGGGGTCGATGTCGGCGCGAAGCTGATGTGGTCCCCGGAGTGGGCCATCGACTCGAGATACGCGATGCTCGGGCCGCCGCCGGGAGCGTCCGCCGGCTGCGCCGCGTCGGCGCGCATCGGGACGGCCGGCATCGCGAGAGCCGCGGCCACGAGGGCTGCGACGAGCGCGAGACCGGCCCGGCGGGCGCGGCCGAGAGTGGGTTCGTGCGTTCGCGTCAGCTCACGGCCTCCGGCGGGTCGATGGACCCGGCGCGGGACCCCGGGGCGACCCAACCTTATCCCAGGTCGCCGCCGACCGACGTCGGCGGCCCTATCGCGTCACCAGGTCGATGGACGACCCGACCGCGGCGCCGCCGGCATCGGTGCCACTCACGGACACGGTGGTGGTCCCGGCGGCGCCGCCGGACTTGATGCGCACCTTCACGCGCCACGTGGTCGCGTCCACCTGCGTCGGCTTCGCGGTCCACGGGGCGAGCCCGGGCTGGACGACGGTGATCCGGGGCGCTTTCGCGAGCGGCGTCGCCACGGCGACCGTGATCATCGCGGCCTTCCCGCGACCGAGCGTGACGGGGCTCACGATGACGCGCATCGCATCGACGGCGACCGAAGTGCGCTGCGCCGCCGAGGTCTTCCCGTCGGAGACGCGCACCACGGGGTAGTAGAGGCCACGGGCGACCGGCGAGCCGCCGTCGCCGAGGCCGTCCCAGCGGACCGCCTGGGCGCCGGCTCCCATCTGGACGGAGCTGGCGACCGTTCGCACGACCCGTCCCCGCGCGTCGGCGATCGTGACGGTCACGGCCGCGGACCGCGCGAGCGTGAAGGCGATGGCCGTGTCGCGCACGGTGGCGCCCGCGGACGAAGGATCGAAGACGAGCGCACTGCTCCGGACGCCGGTGAGCGTCGTGGAGAGGACCACGGTGCGGACGAGCGGCGCCGAGGCGTTGCCGGCGCCGTCGCGGGCGATGAGCTGGTACATGTACGGGCCGTCCGGCAGCGTCGCCCCGGCCGTCCCGCGGCCGTCCCAGATGACGGCGCCAGAGCCGGACCCGACATGGACCTCGCTCGCGTCGACAACGAGGCCGGCCGCGTCGCGGACCGTGACCTCGAGCGTCGCGTCCTCGCTCGCATCGAAGGCCGTCCGCAGGGTGTCCGCGACCCCGTCGCCGTTGGGCGAGATGACCGTCGACGAGGAGGACAGCGTCGCGGAGAGGGTCGGGATCGTCGTGTCGAGCGTGATCATCGACCGGTACGCGACCCCGCTGTTCTGCCAGCCGTCGGCCGCCTGGACGATGAGCGTGTACCTGTCCGACGGGGCGGGAGCGCCGCCGCTGGTCCCGTCCCAGGCGACGGCGAACGCGTCGCCCGCCCCGGCGGTCGCGAAGACCTGCGCACCGGCCGCGGACGAGATCGTCGCGGTCCAGGACGCCTGCTCGGAGAGGCGGCCGGTGAGCGCGTAGGCGTCGTTGACTCCATCGCCGTTGGGCGAGAGCCCGACCCCGGATCCCTGGATCTGGTACGCGAGCGGCGAGCGGCTGTCCCGCGGGATGAGCGTGTCGGCGGCCACCAGGCCCGCGAACCCCCCGTCGAGCGTCCGCACCTCGACGGTCCTCCGTCCCGCGAGCGGTCCTTCGCTCGCCTGTGCGATGGAGCCGACGACGCGGAGGCGCGTCCCCGGGGCGAGGAGGATCGGGGCGGCGGTGGGGGTCGCGTACAGCTCGGCGCCGGCGAGGCCGGCCTCCGCGGCACCGGGGACCTGGATCGTTGCCGGATCGGCGCTCGTGTCGGAGACCCTCCCGCCGACCACGTCACCGGCCATGAGGCCGGGGAACGAGGTGAGGGCGCGCCAGTAGGTGCCCCCCTCGGGGTCCAGCAGGACGGTCGCGCCGGGCGTCCGGACGCTCGCGGCCTGGGCACTCGCCCCGTGAGCGCTGGGTGCCGTCCGGAAGATCTCGTCGACGGGGGCCTGCGTCGAGAAGAGCCGGTCGATGAGATACGCGGAGGCGCCGTACCACGCGTCGGCGACGACGGCGCGCGCGCCGGCCGCGAGGAACCCGGCCGCGAAGTTGTCGGCGCGCTGGTGGGCCACCGAGGGGATCGGGTCCGGCATGCCCGCCTCGGAGCTGCCGCCGGCGTAGCACACGTGGGCAAGGATGACGACCGCGCTCGGGGCGAGGCGCACCTGCTCGGCGATGAGCGCCTCCCCGTAGTACGCGGTGGGGTTCAGCTGGCCGCCGCCGGGCGGGTTCAGGCCGAGGCCGTTCTGCGTGTCCGCGTTCATCGCGTTGCCGTACGGGCTCGGGAAGCCGTTCCCGTGGCCCATGTACACGACGATCGATGCGCCCTGGAGCGCGGCGGAGACCGCGTCCCATGTCGCATCGGGGGAGTAGAGCTCGACGACCTGGTCCGTCCACTGGCGCGCGGCCGCGGCGGCCGCTCGGGCATCGTCGAGATAGGCGTCCGTCGCCCCGCTCGTGGGGCCGACGATGACGACGACCTTCGCGCCTGAGCCGGCGGCGGCGGCGCGGGTCGTCCCGGGGCCGGCAGCAGCGGCGGCGGGCGCGATGAGGCAGGCCGCGAGGAGGATCGCGGCGAGCGAGGTGCACGACTGTCGGACGACGGTCCTTCGCATCAGGCCTGGCTCTCCCGGGAGCACGGACGACGACGGACCGGCAGGGCACGAACCGGCAGACGGCAGTCTATGCCGTCGGCACCATCATGCCACCATGCCGCAAGTCTCTGCTTGACCGGTACCTTCGGCTACGGCGCCTGGGCCGGGGACGACGGGAGCCCACCGGTCGGAAGAGGCCCGCCCGAGGCACCGGGGCTGGACTCGGGCGCCGGGATCCCGCCCTCGTAGTCGGTGATGACGAGGACGGAGGTGACCTTGTCGAGGTCGAGGATCGGCTGGATGTACGCGGTCTGGACGACGGCGTTCGGGTCTCGGACCACATCGAGGATCGAGCCGATGACGAGGCCGCGCGGATATGGCGATCGGATCCCGCCGCCGAGCTCGATGCCCGCAGTCACGATCTGATCGCCGATCGAGAGACGTTCGGTCGACTCGATGTTGCGCATGATGAGCGCCCCGCCGAGCTGGCCGACGACCTCGCCGGTCGCCTTGGACGAGCTCACCTCGCCGATGACGGTCGATTCCGTGTCCGAGATCAGGATCACCTGGGCGAAGTTGGGGCCGAGGCGCGCGACCCGCCCCAGCAGGGCGCCCCCCTCGCCGATGACGACGTCGCCGAGCGCGATCCCGTCGGACGAGCCGCGACCGAGCGTGACGACCCGCCGGAACTCCGAGGATTCCCGCCCGGTGACCGGCGCCGCCACGGTCCGGTACTCGAGCGTGTTCTTGAGCTGGAGAAGGGCGGAGAGCTCCTCGTTCTCGCGCTTCACCGCGCCGAGCCGCACGTTCTCGGCGGCGAGGCGGCCGTTCTCGGCCTGGAGCAGGTCGTTGCGGCGCCGGAGCGCGTCGATCTCGGTCACGGTGTCCACGACCCCACCGACGCCGCGCGCCACCGAGGTGAGCGCCGACTGGATCGGCGAGAGCGCGAACCCGATCCCCTTCTGGAGCTCCACGGCGAGCGGGTTCGACGAGAGTGCCATGAGCCCGAGGCTCACGGCGAGGAGGATCCCGAAAGCGATCCACCGCCGTCGGACCCGGCGGCTCGCGGCGAGACCGACCGTCACGTCCGCCGCCTCACCGCGGCGGGCGGGAGTACGTGTCCGCGACGAGGACCCGCTGCATCAGGTCGAGCTCCTGGAGGACGACACCCGTCCCTCGTGCGACGCAGGTGAGCGGATCGTCCGCGACGTGGACGGGCATCTGCGTCGCCTCGGCGATCCGCTGGTCGAGTCCCGCGAGGAGCGCGCCGCCGCCGGCGAGGACGACGCCCTGGTCCATGATGTCCGCGACCAGCTCCGGCGGCGTCTCCTCGATCGTGTCCTTGATCGTGTCGACGATCTGCTGGACCGACGGCTCGATCGCCTCGCGGATCTGCTCGGAGCCGACCTCGACGCTTCGCGGGAGCCCCGTGAGCAGGTCACGGCCGCGGAGGATCACGCGCTGGCCATCCCACTCGCCCGGGTACGCCGAGGCGACGGCGATCTTGATGTCCTCCGCCGTGCGCTCGCCGAGGAGGAGGTTGTACTCGCGCCGGGCGAACGCGACGATGTCCTGGTCCATCTCGTCGCCGCCGATCCGGATGCTCCGGCTCACGACGATGCCGCCCAGGCTGATGACCGCGACCTCGGTCGTGCCGCCTCCGATGTCCACGATGAGGCTCCCGGACGGCTCGCTCACCGGAAGGCCGGCGCCGATCGCAGCAGCCATCGGCTCCTCGATGAGGCGCGCCCACCGCGCGCCGGCGTTGAGCGCGGCGTCGCGCACCGCGCGCTTCTCGACCTCGGTGACGCCGGACGGGACGCCGAGGAGCATCCGGGGGCGCGGGATGAGGCCGATCCGGTCGTGGACCCGGTGGACGAAGTACTTGATCATCTGCTCGGTCACGTCGAAGTCGCTGATGACTCCGTCGCGGAGCGGGCGCACCGCGATGATGTTGGCCGGGGTCCGGCCGACCATCCGCTTGGCCTCCGCGCCGACGGCGAGGACCCGCTTCGTCTTCGCATCGATCGCGACGACACTCGGCTCGCTGATGACGATGCCGCGGTCGCGGACGTGGACGAGCGTGTTCGCCGTCCCGAGGTCGATCCCGATGTCGCGGGAGAACAGGCCGAGGAAGGAGTCGAGGATGCTCAGAGCGTGGCTCCTGGCGCGGGTCGGGCCGCCGGGATGGGGCCGCTGACTCGCGGTGGCGGACGCCCGAGACGCGTGCTCGGGTCGGCGGACGCCCACGGAGTATACGCGCGGGTCCGCGCCGGGCGGTCTGCGGCCTCTCGCGGCCGCTCGGACTCGAGCCCGGCGGCCCACACGTCTCACCGGGGCCGCGTGCCCGTGTCGCCGCCGCGAACGGCGGAAGAGCGGGGCTCAGGGCACCGCGCGGGTGGCCGACCGGTCGAACGCGATCCCCCGGTCCCGGAGGCTCACGAAGGCGTCGTGGCCGACGACGAGATGGT
>JBAWVU010000095.1:0-8210 GCA_037147135.1 Chloroflexota bacterium | reverse complement strand
TAGGATGCCGGATCGTAATTGGCGCAGACCGGCACGATGCCGACGGCGCCCGCCAACAACGCCTTGCCGCTGGCCGCCTCGTCGCCGGCCAGCACGGCCAGCCCGGCGTCCGCTCCGCGCCGGGCCGGTCGCCCTTGCTCACCGCGACGATGTCGGCCACCTCGAGGAGCCCCGCCTTGATCGCCTGGACCTCGTCGCCCATGTCCGGTGCCTCGAGGACCACGGTCGTGTCCGCGGTCGCGACGACCTCGATCTCGCTCTGTCCGGTGCCCACGGTCTCGACGAGCACGACGTCGAAGCCCACCGCGTCGAGGACCGTGACGGCGGCGCCACTCGTGGCCGCGAGGCCCCCGGCATGCCCGCGCGCGGCCATCGACCGGATGAAGACACCATCGTCGGAGGCATGCTCCTGCATCCGGACGCGATCGCCGAGGAGCGCCCCGCCGGTGATGGGACTCGACGGATCGACCGCCACGACCGCGACGGTCCGCCCGTCGCCCCGGAGCTGCCGGACGACGGCGTTGACGAGCGTGCTCTTGCCGGCCCCGGGCGCCCCGGTGATGCCGATGACGTGCGCCCCGCCGGCCCGCCGGTGGAGCGCACGAAGGGCGTCCTCGGCCACTGCGGTCCGGCCCTCGACCGCGGTGAGGAGGCGCGCGAGCGCGCGACGGTCGCCGGCGAGCGCGGATGCGGCGAGGAGCGTGCCGCGCGCGACGGGGTCGGATCCGGCGGCGGTCACTCGGTATCGCGGTCGGGAGCGTGCTCCCGGAGGAACGTCGCGACCTCGCCGATCGTGGTCCCCGGCCCGAACACAGCGGCGACTCCGGCGTCGGTCAGCGCCGGGATGTCCTCGTCGGGGATGATCCCGCCGGCGATCACGAGCACGTCGTCCACCCCGCGGTCGACGAGCAACGCGCAGATCCGCGGCACGAGGGTGAGGTGTGCGCCGGACAGGATCGAGAGACCGACGACGTCCACGTCCTCCTGGAGCGCGGCCGTCGCGACCATCTCCGGCGTCTGGCGCAGGCCGGTGTACACGACCTCGAAGCCCTCGTCCCGAAGGCCCCGCGCGAGCACCTTGGCACCGCGATCATGGCCGTCGAGACCGGGCTTGGCGATGAGCACCTTGATCGGACGTTCCCGCATCGATGTCATCGTAGCGCAGCGGCTACCGTCGGAGGTCGCGGTCGAGGTGCGCCATGAACTCGCCGCGCGTCTCGCGGGAGCTGCGGAACGTGCCGAGGACGCTGCTCGTCACCATCGTCGCGCCGTGCTTCTCGACCCCGCGCATCGCGAGGCACAGGTGCTGCGCCTCCACGACGACGCCGACACCGAGCGGGTCGAGCCGGTCGCGGAGGAACTCGGCGATCTGGGCGGTCATCCGCTCCTGGACCTGGAGCCGGCGGGCGAACATCTCGACGACGCGGGGGATCTTCGAGAGCCCGAGGACCCTTCCACGGGGGAGGTAGCCGACGTTCACGGTGCCGAAGAACGGCAGGAGATGGTGCTCGCAGAGCGAGTAGAACTCGATCCCGCGGACCACGACCATCTCGCTGTAGCCGACGTCGAAGACGGCGCCGTTGATGAGGCCGTCCGGGTCCACCTGGTAGCCCCGCGTGAGCTCCCGGTACATCCGGTTGACGCGGGAGGGCGTCCGGGCGAGCCCCTCCCGGTCGGGGTCTTCCCCGATCTCGGCGAGGATCCTGCTGACCGCGTCCTCGAAGGCGCCGGGCGTGCCGTCATGCGCCGTCGACTCGATCTCGACGTGGTCGATGGACTCGTGCTCGTCGCGCATCGTGGCGATGGTACGCCGCATCCATCCCTCTCGGACGCCGTCACCGATCACGATCCGTCCCTCGGGCTCAGCGGGCCGGTCGGGCATCCCGCGAGGAGCGCGGGGCAGCAGGCCCACGCACCGGAGCGCCCGGACGTATCCTCACGTCGGTCGAGGTCACGCCACGGAGGGTCGAAGATGCCCGGGTTCACGCCGTTCACGTCGAACTTCTCGGACCTGTCCGACGAGAACGGCTACCAGTTCGAGTTCCGCTGTGACATCTGCGGCTCGGGCTATCGCAGCGAGTTCATCCGATCCACCGTGGGCACCGCCGGCAACATCCTGTCGGGAGCCAGCAGCCTCTTCGGCGGCGTGTTCGGGAGGGCATCGAGCGCCGCCCGGGACGCCAAGGACCTCATGGACCGCGGCTCGCGGGACGACGCTCTCAAGCGCGCCTCGAACGAGATCATGCCTCTGTTCACCCGCTGTCCCCACTGCAACAAGTGGGTCGACGAGACCTGCTGGAACAGCCAGCGCACGCTCTGCGTGAGCTGCGCGCCGAACCTCGTGGCCGAGATGGAGGCGGCGCGCTCGGAGGTCGAGCTCCGGCAGATGCGAGACGCGATCGAGTCGCAGACGGTGTTTTCCGGGGACACGTCCGCGCGCGTGACGGTCTGTCCCAAGTGCCAGAAGCCCGTGGGATCGGAGAAGTTCTGCGCGAACTGCGGCACGCCGCTCACGACGGCGCATTGCACGCAGTGCGGCGCCGAGCTCGCGGCCGGGGCGCGCTTCTGCGGCGGTTGCGGCGCCAAGGCCCCCGGCTGACCGTCAGCCGGCGAGGGTCCCGCAGGCGAGACAGAACCGGGCGTCGGCGGGCAGCGCCGCGCCGCAGCCCGTGCAGGTGGGGCGCGCGGCCGTGACGGGCCCCGCCTCCTCGCCCGTCGTCGCAGGGGGCCCCGCGCCCACGTCCGGACCCGTGGTCGGCATGGGCGCCGCGCCGTGGAGGGCTCTCGCGACGGTGGAGGGTCGCACGCCCAGGGCGGCCCCGCAGCGCGGGCAGGCCGACCAGCGAAGATCCTCGATGGGGCTTCGGCAGCTGGGGCAGCGCTTCGGCGCGAACGGGTCCTGCGTCCCGCAGTACGGGCAGGCGGCGGCGTCGCGAGGGATGAGCTCGTCGCAGTACGGGCACGGGTGCTTGAAGACCGGCACGGCACGTCCTCAGTTCGGTGGTCGGGTCGCGTTGTCAGCGGCGTCGATCGCCGCCTCCTGCGCCCCGCGGCCGGGCCAGGCGGCGGTGTCGTCCCGGCACGCGTCGTGCCACGCCACCAGGTCGTCGAGGGCCGCCGACCACGTGACCTCGTCGCGATGGACGAGCCTCGCGACAAAGGCGGCCCGCGCGGCAGCGAGCGACGGCAGCGCGGCGAGGGCGAGGCGGTAGCGGCGGAACTCGGGCGTCGCGAGACGCGCGTCGGGGAGCGCGATCGGCTCGCGGAGGAACCGCGCGTCGACGAGGGCGTCGGAGACGGCAGCGACCATGACGGCCGCCGCGGCCGGGTCGGTCGCGCCGCCGGGATGGTCGGACCGAGGGCGGGCCCGGAAGCAGTACGTGGCGTGCGCGCCGGCCGACACGAGTTCGAGCGCGACGAGGTTCCCGGGGAGCCGCACGAAGAACCACGACCGCGGGATCGCGGAGCCCGGCGCTTCGGGCGCGAGCGCGAGCCACCGGCCGTCGGGTCCGGCCGTCCGCGCGGCGAGCGCCGCGTACGAGGCCGCGAAGACCGGCTCGGTGAGGACCGCTGCCTCCATCGCCGGCCACGCATCGCCGAGGCCCTCGGGCCCGACGGGCCGACCGTCCACGAGGGCTTGTGACGCTCGGTCACGGGCCACGAACGGCAGGTCGGGCGCGAGCGCCGACACGAGCCGGCCCGCGTCCACGGCGGCGCCGTCCCGCAGCGCCTCGATCGCCGTCCGATGACGCGCGGCAGCATCCCCGAGCCGCAACAGCTCGACGACCCGCGTGCCGTCCGCGGCGTGGATGCGCAGCCCGCCGACCGCCGGGAGGGCCTCGATCGTGCCGATCCCCGCGCGACGCACCCGGACGGCGGCGCAGCGCTCGTCGAGCGGCGCGACGACCAGCCCCCACGGATGGAGGACGAGCAGGGCGACGCCACGCTCCGGGTCATCGGGCCGGACGTACTCGACCATCTCGAGCGGCCCGTCCTGGATCTCGATGAAGCCGTCGGCAAGCCGCTGGCGGAGCCTTCGCTCCCGCAGCCCGGCCATGAGCGGGCCCAGGGCCGGACCCCAGCGCTCCAGGAGCCAGCGGGGAGCGTCGTCGCCCTCACCGGCCACGATGAGGCCGACCGCGTGGTCGACCGAGACGACGGAGAGGTCGCGATACGCGATCGTCGTCGGCGCGCCGTCAACGCCGAGGACGAAGGCGTCCGCGCCGAGCGCGATCGTCGCGCGGCGCGCGGGCTCGCCGGGTCGTCGCGCCTCGCCGGCGATGGGCGGCCCGTAGTCGCTCGCCGGGGCCCCGGAGCCGTCGATGCGCGCGTCCATCGGCTAATGCTAGCGCGCGCGCCGGCCGTCGGGACGTACGATGCGGGAGTCATGCCCAAGCGACCCCGCGGCCACCGCTCGCGAACCGTCCGCCGACCGCCGCGGCGTCACGCGCGGTTCGAGCAGATCGTCGACCGCGTCCTCGCCTCGATCCCGCCCCCGTTCGCGGCCGCGCTCCGCGAGGTGGCGGTGGTCATCGAGGACGAGCCGTCCGTGGAGCAGCTGCGCGAGCAGGGCCTCCCCGACGACGAGTGGCTCTACGGGCTGTACGAGGGGGTGGCACGGACCGAATGGGGCGCCGACTCGGTCCCGTTCCCCAACAAGATCACGATCTACCGGCTCCCGCTCGAAGAGGACTTCCCCGATCCCGACGACCTCGCCGACGAGATCGAGATCACCGTCATCCACGAGCTCGCGCACCATCTCGGGATCGACGAGGACCGGCTCGAGGAGCTCGGCTACGAGTGACGGGAGGCCTGCGGTCGTCGACGGGGGGACTGGTCACGCGCGTTCTCGCCTCGCGGCGGCGACGACGCCCAGGTCGCTCCCGCGGCCGACGGCGCCGCAGCCGACGAGGCCGATCCGCCGATGACGGGGACCTGGCGTCACCCGACGCTCTCCGCGGGATCGGGGAAGCTCCCCGCGGCGGCGATGAGCTCGGCGAACCGGGCTGCCTCGACGTTGCCACCGCAGAGCACGACGCAGACGCGGTCCCCGTCGCGGAGCGGGACCCTGCCCGCGAGGATCGCCGCGAGGGCCGCGGCGCCGGCCGGCTCGAGGACCTGCTTGAGCCGTTCCGCAGCGAATCGCATCGCCGCCGCGATCGTGTCGTCGTCGACGAGCGCGATCCCGTCGAGATAGCGCTTCCCCATCGCCAGGGTGCGAGGACCCGCGAACGGCGCGCCGAGCCCCTCGGCGATCGAGCCCGGCTCGATCCGCACGATCTCGTCGGCGGCCAGTGCGAGGGAGAGTGCAGCCGACCGCTCGGGCTCGACCGCCCACGCCCGCACGCCCGGACGTGTCTCCTTCACCGCCGCCGCGATGCCGCAGGCGAGTCCGCCTCCGCCTGCCGCGACGACGACCAGGTCCACCTCCGGCAGGTCCTCGAGGATCTCCAGGCCGACGGTCCCCTGGCCCGCGACGATGTCGGCGTCGTCGAACGGGTGGACGAACGTGAGGCCGCGCGCGTCGCGGAGCCGCTCCATCTCCGCCCACGCCTCCCCGATCGTCTCCCCACCGAGGATGACTTCCGCGCCGTAGTCTCGGCATGCGGCCACCCGCGACGCCGAGGTTCCGTCGGGCATGACGACCGTGGCGCGGACGCCGGCCGCGCGCGCCGCCCAGGCGAGGCCCTGTGCGTGGTTTCCCGCGGAGACGGCGATGACGCCCGCTGCACGGGCCTCGTCCGGCAGGTTGGCCATGCGGACGGTCGCGCCGCGCGGCTTGAAGCACCCGGTCTTCTGGAGATGCTCGGCCTTGAGGTAGAGGCGACCGTCGCCGAGCGCCACGCCGGCGGCGGCCCCGGCGACCCGCGCCGCGGTCGCGGATGACAGCATCGGCGTGCGATGGACGACCCCGGCGATCGTCCGCCGGGCATCGAGGATCGCCGCGAGCGGCACGATCAGGGAGGCGTCGGGCGGCACGCCGGTCGGGCTCATGAGGGCCGAGGATAGACCCCCGGCGGTCGCCCCGCCGATCGGTCAGGCCCTCGGACGCCGGGATGCACACCGTCATCCCTCGCTACTTGCGCGTTTGCGCAAGCTATGAGAGACTGCCTCGGTGATCGAGACCGACGGCACCAGTGAGACCGACCGACTCCGCTTCGCAGCGGTCGGGCGGGCGCTGGCCGACCCGAAGCGCCTCTGCGTCCTCGAGTGCCTCTCCGCGGGCGAACTGTCGGTCGGCGAGCTCTCGACCCGGGCCGGCTGCCAGGTGCCGAACATGAGCCAGCACCTGTCGGTCCTCCGGAGCGCGGGGCTGGTCACGAGCCGGCGCGAGGGAAGCACGGTCTACTACCGCCTCGCGGACCCGCGCGTCCTCGAGGCCTACCGACTCATACAGCACATCGCCCGCTGAGCGTCCCGCGCGGGACGAACGGGCAGACCCGCGGCGCGGGGGAAAGGACCGAGAGGTCGGAATGGTCGAGATCAAGCACGCGACGGACGACACGTTCGAGCAGCTCGTGATCCAGAGCGAGCGACCGGTGATCGTCGATTTCTGGGCAGCCTGGTGCGGGCCCTGCAAGATGGTCGCGCCCGAGCTGGCGAAGCTCGCTGAGAAGTACGACGGCGCCGTGGATGTCGTCAAGGTCGACGTGGACGCGAACCCACGGCTCTCGCAGGCGTTCGGGATCATGAGCATCCCGACGATCGCCTTCTTCGAGCCCGGCCAGCAGCCCAAGGGCGTCGTCGGGTTCAAGCCCGCCGAGGACCTCGAGAAGACGTTCGGCCTCGCGCAGTTCGCCTTGAAGCCCGCGGTCTGACGCCCGTCCCGCGCGATCGCGGGGCGTTGGTCACCCGTCGACGGTCGCGAGGATCGCTCGCAGGTCGCCGAGGTGGCCCTCGTAGTGATCGAGCGTCTCGCCGAGGAAGAACTCGCGGCGCTCCGCGTTCTTGACCCAGCGCGTCTCCGGAACGACCGTCAGGTAGCCGCGCAGCTCGCCGGAGACGCTCGACATCCGCGCCCGGACCTCGGCCGCCGGTGCGTCCTTCCAGCGCTCGATCGCCTCGGCGTTGATGGCATCGCCACCACGCTCGTCCCACTCCGCCGAGGCGCGCTCGTACGCCGGGCTCGTGTCGCCGACCGCAAGCTCCCGGGCGACCTCGAGCGCGTGCTCCTGCCAGTAGACGAGGTGCACGGCAAGGTCGCGTGCGGACCAGCCGTGCGCCGCGGCGACCGGTCGGTCGAACGCCTCGTCGTCGAGCGTCGCGAGCGCCTCGAACGGCACCCATGCCGCGCGCTCGTCTTCGAGGAAGGAGAGTGCGTCCACGTACATGGCGTGATGGTACCCCCCGGTCCCGGTGGTCGCATCGCGGTCGGTCCGATCGTGCCGTCGGTCGGGCGTGGTGCGCGGACGCATGGTCCCTTCGGGTCATCCCCAGTGGGACCACCTGCCCATCGCGTACGTGGGCGCGGCCGACTACAGTGGGGCTGACCGCCGGGGACGAACTCCGGGAATGGACCGGGGCGTCGGCCACGGGCCGGGCCCATGAGCCTTCCGTCATAGAGGGCGTCGGGGGGACGCTGAAGCGAAGGCGCACGGACCCGGATCACGGACCGAGTAACAGCGAACGGCCAGCGGGCCCGGGACCTGGCGGTCGGACTCATCTCATCATCTGTCTCGCCGCGGCCGCCGCGGCCGCGGCGGCTCACGCTGCTCCCCCCACTGGAGACACCCCCGATGTGGGGGCGCGCCCCGGACCCCGGGTCAATCGGTGAGCGCGGGTTCGGGGGAAGGCTCGCGGGCCGGTCGATGGCCCCGCGACACGCCGGCTCGATCGAGCTCGGCCTGCACGGATCGTGCCGCAGCGACGAGATCCGGGTCCCGCCGGATCGTGCGGACGAGCCAGTCGATGTACGACGGCTCCGTCCTCTCGACCTCGCCGAGCGTCCGTCCGTGGAACTTCCCGAACACGAGCTCCATGCCGCGGGCATCGGCGAGGTCCGGCAGCCTCACGGCCCGCGGACGGCGGGGAAGCCTCACCTCGAGCGGACCGTTGGGAGCCGATGCGCGGAGCTCCTCGCGGCCCGGCCTGTGCGCGCGGAGAGGGTCCTGACCCGGCAGATGCGCGCCCGCGCGCCCGCCGCTGTTCGCTCCGCGGGCGCGGTAGACCGAGCTCATGTCGACGCGGCGGGTCACCGGACGGGACGGGGG
>JBAWVU010000094.1:0-8322 GCA_037147135.1 Chloroflexota bacterium | reverse complement strand
CGCGTGGTCGGACGTCGCCGCCGTCGTGGTGACGTCGGGGCCGGGGCTCGCCGGATCGCTCCTCGTCGGGATCAACTTCGCCAAGGCGCTCGCGTATGTCCACGAGCGCCCGCTCGTCGGGGTCAACCACCTCGAGGGCCACCTCTACGCGGCATGGCTGGCCGACCCTGCGGAACCCGGGCGGCCCGAGCCCTCGCTCCCTGCCGTGGCGCTCATCGCCTCCGGCGGGCACACCATCCTCTCGCTCACGACGGCCGACCTCGAGCACCGACTCCTCGGGCAGACGGTCGACGATGCCGCGGGCGAGGCGTTCGACAAGGTCGGGCGACTCCTCGGGCTCCCGTACCCCGGCGGGCCGGCCATCCAGCTCGCAGCGGAGGCCGCGGCACGCCACGACATCCGGTTCCCCCGCGCGTGGCTCCCCGGCACGTCCGACTTCAGCTTCAGCGGGCTCAAGACCGCCGCACGGAGGATCGTGGCCGAGGCGAGGGCCGCGGAAGGGCTCCCGGCGGACGATCCCGGAGCCCGACTGTCCGACGCGATGGTCGCCGACCTCGCGTGGGGGTTCCAGGACGCGGTCGTGGACGTGCTCGTGACGAAGACGATCCGCGCCGCCGAGGCGGAGGGCGCGGCCTCGATCGTGCTCGGCGGCGGCGTGGCGTCGAACGCGGCGCTCCGGGCGCGGCTCGCGGGCGAGGCGGAGTCCCGCGGCATCGCTTTCGTGGTGCCGAGCCCGGCGCTCTGCACCGACAACGGCGCGATGATCGGCGCCGCGGGAGCGCGTCGGTTCGCCGCAGGGGAGCGGGCCGGCTGGGACCTCGATGCGCGTCCCACGTGGCCCCTCGCTCGACCATGAGCGCACCGATCCCGCGGATCGACCCGCTCGCGGTCCGTCGGGCGCTGCGCGACGCCGGAACGCACGCACGCCGGGCGCTCTCGCAGAACTTCCTCGTCGACGTCGACGTCCTCGAGTCGATCCTCGTGGCTGCGGGACCGCCGCCGGGCCGGCGTGTCCTGGAGGTGGGGCCCGGGCTCGGCATCCTCACCGGCGGACTGCTGGATGCGGGGGCCGCCGTCGTAGCGGTCGAGCTCGACGGACGGCTCGCACTGCGGCTGCGGAACGTCTTCGCGGACGCGGTGGACCGCGGGAGGCGGGATCCCGGCGCGGCCGGCTCGCTCCGGCTCGTCGCGGGCGACATCCTCGACCAGCCGATCGCCGAGCTCGTCGCGCCGCCGTTCGACGTCGTCGCGAACCTGCCCTACCACATCACGAGCCCGGTGCTCCACCGACTGCTCGGTGCAGAGCCGCGGCCGGACCGCTGCGTCCTCATGGTCCAGCGCGAGGTCGCCGAGCGCGTCGCCGCTCCGCCGGGCCGGATGAGCTACCTGTCCGTCTTCGTCCAGTACCACGCCGCGGCACGCGTGGTGCGCGTCGTGCCCCCGGCCGCGTTCGAGCCGGCCCCGGAGGTCGAATCGGCCATCCTCCTCCTCGAGGTCCGTCCGGCCGACGATCCGCGGCGACTCCCGCCCGACGCCGAGGACGGGCTGTGGCGCCTCGTGCAGTCGGCCTTCCGCGAGCGTCGCAAGATGATCCGCAAGGTGCTCGGCCGCCAGCTCCCCGTCCCGATCGACCGGATCGACGCTGCCCTCGCGCGGGCCGGGATCCGTCCCGATCTCCGGCCCCAGGCCCTCGGCGTCGACGACTGGCTCGCGCTCGCCGCCGCGCTCGGCCCGATCGGTCCGGACACGCGCGGGCGCCGGGGGCACGCCCCGGACCGCGCCGACGAAGCGGCAGCGGATCGCGCCGACGAAGAGGCAGCGGATCGCGCCGACGAGGAGACGGCACCGTGACCGTGCGGCTGGCGGGCCTCTCCCCGGTCGTCCGCCTCGCGCCCGCCAAGCTCAACCTCACGCTCGCGGTCGTCGGGAGCCGTCCGGACGGCTACCACGACCTCCACTCGGTCATGGTCCCGCTCGCGCTGGCGGACGCGATCAGCGTCGCGCTCGCGGCCGGCCCCGCGGACACGCTGCACGTCGACGGGGCCGACTGCGGTCCGGCGGGATCGAACCTCGTCCTGCGGGCGATCGTCGCCGCGCGCGAGACGGCACGATGCGAGCTCGGCCCGTCCTTCCCGCTCCCGCCGCTCGCGTGCCGGCTGGAGAAGCGGGTCCCCGTGGCGGCCGGGCTGGCCGGGGGGAGCAGCGACGCGGCCGCCACGCTCGACGCGGCATGGGAGGCATGGGACGCGGGCGTCTCCCCCGAGAGCCGCCACGCGGCGGCGACGCGGGTCGGGTCGGACGTGCCGTTCTTCCTCGCCGCCGGCTGGGCGCTCGTGGAGGGCCGCGGCGAGCGCGTGTCCCGCTTGCCGTCGGTGCGCCCGCCCGCCCCCGCGGCGCTCCTCGTGACGCCGCCGACGCCTGTCGCGACGCCGGACGTCTTCGCCGCGTATGCCGCCGGCGTGCGGCCGCTCTCCCGAGGCTCCGGCCTGCTCGCGTCGCGCCATCTCGCGGACGAGCTTCATGCCGGCATGACGGCGCGGTCGCTGCTGCTCAGGGCCGGGCTACTCGCCCACGCCAACGACCTCGTGCCGGCTGCCGCGCGCCTCGTCCCGGGACTCGTCGCCTTCCGGCGCGGGCTCATCCGCGTCCTTGGGACCGCCGTGGGCCAATCCGGATCGGGTCCCACCGCGTGGGTCCTCTATCCTTCGCTGGACGAGGCGGAGGCAGCCGCGGACGCCGTCCGCGACGCGCTCGCCGACGGACGGGTCGTCGCCCCGGGCGACGGGGAGCCCGCCGTCCATGCGACGCGACTCCTCCTCGACCCGCCGGACGGGCCGACGGGACCAGGTGAGGGAGGTTCGATCCGATGAGTCGAGAAGCGATCGCCACGAGCGGGGCCCCGGGCGCGATCGGCCCGTACAGCCAGGCGATCGCCGCCGGCGGGCTCCTGTTCTGCTCCGGCCAGCTCGGTCTCGAGCCGGCCACCGGCGAGCTCGCCGACGGCGTGGAGGCGCAGGCGGAGCGCGCGCTCCGGAACATCATGGCCGTGCTCGACGCCGCGGGCCTCGGTCCCGGCGACGTGGCGAAGACGACGGTCTTCCTCGCGGACATGGCCGACTTCGCCGCCGTCAACGCCGTCTATGCCCGGTTCTTCCCGGATCCCCCGCCGGCCCGCTCGACGGTCCAGGTGGCGGCACTCCCCAAGGGAGGCCGGGTCGAGATCGAGGCCGTCGCGGTCCGCGGCGCGTGAGCCGCGGCTTCTCGACGAAGCGCTCATGACCACGCCTGTCGGCCCCACCGTCGCGGTGATCCTCGCTGCCGGGCTCGGCACGCGGATGCGCTCGCGCACGCCCAAGCTCCTCCATCCGGTCTGCGGTCGGCCGATGCTCGCGTACGTCATCGACGCGGCGCACGAGGCGACCGGGGCGCGACCACTCGTCGTCGTCTCGCCGGCCACAGAGGCGGTCCGCGAGCGGTTCGCCGACGTCGCCGACTTCGCGCTCCAGGCCGAGCCGCGCGGCACGGGCGATGCCGTCCGGGCGGCGGTGGACGCGCTCCCCGCTGCGGTCGGTGACGTCCTCGTCCTCAGCGGCGACGTCCCGCTCGTCGACCCGCGTCTCATCGCCGAGCTCGCCCGGGCGCGCCGGTTCGAGGGGGCCGTGGTGACGCTCGTGACCTTCGAGGCGTTCGATCCCGGGCGCCTGGGTCGGATCGTCCGCGACGGAGAGGCAGGCGACCGCGTGGCCCGGATCGTCGAGGCGAAGGACGCCTCCGACGAGGAGCTCGCGATCGTCGAGGTGAACGCGGGGATCTACGCGTTCGACGCCGAGTGGCTCCGGCTGCGGATCCGCGACCTGCACCCATCCGCGACCACCGGCGAGCTCTACCTCACGGAGCTCGTCGAGCTCGCGCGAGAGGACCGGCGTCCGGTCACCGCCTTCTGCGTCGACGAGGATGGGACGCTCGCGGGCATCAACGACCGCGTCGACCTCGCCGATGCGGAAGCGCTGCTCGCCGAGCGGATCCGCGTCCGACACATGCGGGCCGGCGTGACGATGGAGGATCCCTCCACCGCCTACGTCGACGCCACGGTCGAGCTCGCGACCGACGTCGTCCTCGAGCCCAACGTCATGATCCGCGGACGCACCCGGATCGGGGAGGGGACCCGCATCGGGTCGTGCAGCCGGATCGTCGACAGCGTTGTCGGGAGCCGCTGCGAGATCGTCGCGAGCGTCCTCGAGGGATCCGAGGTCGAGGATGACGTCCGCATCGGGCCGTTCGCCCACCTCCGGCCGGGAGCGTCGATCGGGCGCGGCGCGAAGCTCGGCAACTACGCCGAGGTGAAGAACAGCCGGCTCGGGCCGGGGGTGCAGCAGCACCACTTCAGCTACGTCGGGGACGCCGACGTCGGCGAGCGGACGAACATCGGCGCGGGGGCGGTCACGGCGAACTACGACGGCAGGCGGAAGCACCGGACGACGATCGGCGCCGACGCCTTCATCGGCTCGGACACGATGCTCGTCGCCCCCGTCACGGTCGGCGAAGGCGCGCGGACCGGCGCCGGCTCGGTCGTCACGCACGACGTCCCGCCCGGCATGGTCGCGGTCGGCGTGCCCGCCCGACTCCGCGAACCGAGGCCCGACCCCGGGGACGAGCCGGCCTGATGGAGCTCGCGTTCGAGCTCGGGGTGGTCGCTCTCCTCACGCTCCTCGAGGGGTTCTTCGTCTCGGCCGAGATCTCCCTCGTCTCGCTCCGCCGGAGCCGCATCGACCAGCTCGTCGAAGAGGGGAATCGGACCGCGCTCGTCATCCGGCGCCTCAAGGACGACCCGAGCCGCTTCCTCGCGGTCTCGCAGCTCGGCCTCACCGTCCTCGGGTTCTTCGCCTCCGCCTACGCCGCGGTGAGCATCACCGGCCACCTCACCGACTTCCTCGTGCAGTTCGGTCCCTTCGCGACGAGCGCCGGGGCCGTCTCGCTCATCACGATCACGGTGCTGCTCGCGCTCTTCACGATCGTCTTCGGCGAGCTCGTGCCCAAGACGATCGCACTCGGCCATCCGGAGCGCGTGGCGATGCTCACGGCCCGCCCGATCGACGTCATCGCGCGCCTGCTCGGCCCGATCGTCGGCTTCCTCACGTGGTGCACCCGGTCCATCACCCGTCTCCTCGGCGTGAAGGTGACCCGGGAGGCGCAGATGACCGCCGACGAGCTGCGCCTCATCATCGAGCGGGGCGGGGAGGAGGGGATCCTCGAGGCCGAGGAGGAGCAGATGATCAACGCGGTCATCGGGCTCGGACGGCACCGCCTCCACGAGATCATGGTCCCGCGTATCGACATCGTCGGGCTGCCGGTCACGGCGACCTTCGACGAGCTCATCGACGCGATCATCGCCGAGGGCCACAGCCGGATCCCGGTGTACGAGGAGTCGGTCGACGAGGTCGTCGGCATCCTCTACGCCAAGGACATGCTCCGCGTCCTCCAGCTCGCCCCCGACGCGCGCCCCTCGCTGCGGAGCCTCCTGCGGCCGCCGGTCTTCGTCCCCGAGTCGATGTCGATCGACGATCTGCTCCACGAGTTCCAGCGGCGCAAGGTCCACATCGCGATCGTCCTCGACGAGTACGGCGGGACGGCCGGCCTCGCGACGATCGAGGACCTCCTCGAGGAGATCGTGGGCGAGATCCAGGACGAGTACGACACGGAGGAGCCGATGGTCGTGCGGCTCTCGCCGGACGAGGCCCGCATCGACGGTCGGGCGGATGTCGGTGACCTCGCGAAGACGTTCGACCTCGACGTCGAGCTCGAGGACGAGGACGAGTACGACACCGTCGGCGGCCTCATCTACCACCGGATCGGCGGGGTCCCCAGGCCGGGCGACGTGGTCCGCGTGGACGGCCTCACCCTGACGGTCGAGTCGCTCGACGGCCGCCGCGTGGACAAGGTCCTCGTCGTGCGACGGGCCTCCGACGAGGATGGCGAGCCGGTCGACGACGCAGACCGCTGACGTCCTGCGCCTTCGACCGGGATCCAGGGGATATCATCGGGCGGTGTTCGCAAGGGGTACTGTCAGGCCCGGCCGCTTCGATCTCCTCGACCTCGCGCTGGTAGCCGCAGTCATCGGCGGTGCGATCGGCACGTTCGCACTGCTGGCGGTCCCTGCCTTCCACGGGCACATCGTCGCCCCTGCGCTCGATCTCGTCCTCGACTCCATCGCCCTCGTCGTCACGGCGCTGGTCTCGGCGCTGAGCTGGGTCATGTACCGCGAGAGCCGCCAGCCGACCGCGCTTGGCCAGTCTGCTGCGTTCCTCGCCCTCGCGATCGCCGACGGGATCGCCGTGGTCATCTCGGTCGTTCGCGACTTCGCCTTGACTCCGTCGGCCGTGACGATCGGCGAGGCCCAGCTCAACATCTGGGCCTGGGTTCGACTCCTGGCGGCAGGCCTGATCATCGCCGGCGGCATCCGATCGCTGCGAGGCGGACAGGTCCGCCACCCCAAGGGGCTCATGGCCGGGACCGTGGCGCTGATGCTCATCGGCGTTGGAGCGGTGGCCGTCGCGGGCGACACGCTGACATCCCTCTTCGCGTACCCCGTGCCGGGTCCGGCGGGGCACGAACCGCAGGATCTCGCCCTCACGAGCGCCGGAGTCGCGGTGCAGATCGTCTCTGCCGGCCTGTTCCTCGCGGCCGCGCTCGTCGTTCGACAGCTCTGGCGCCGCGACCGGTCCATCATCGACGCGTACCTCGCATTCGGCCTGGTCATCGCCGCGCTCGCCCAGCTGCAGGGTGCCCTCTACCCGGGCGCGCATCCGGAGCAGGTCGCCAGCGCCGACCTCCTCCGCCTCGTCTTCTACGTCGTGCTGCTCCTCGGGATCCAGGCCGGGGCGCGGGCGGCTCTGGCGGCGCTGCAGTCGGCGAACATATCGCTGGAGCGTCTTCGGATCGCCGAGGTAGAGCACGCCGCGCTCGACGAGCGTGCCTGGCTCGCTCGTGAGCTGCACGATGGCCTGACCCAGGACCTGTGGCTCGCGAAGCTCGAGCTTGCGAAGGCGGTGGCGATGCAGGGGCTCGACCCGGAGACCGAACGGCTGCTCCGCACCTCGATGGACGCGGTCGATTCCGGACTCGCCGACGCACGGCAGGCCGTTGCGGCGCTGCGAGGCGGGTCAGGCCAGCTGCAGGTCCCCCTGTGCACCGTCCTCGAGCGCGTCGTCGACGAGTTCAGCGACCGCCACGGGATCCAGGCCGAGCTCGAGTGCGCATCCGTCCCCGCCGGGATCCCTCACCGCACCTCGGCCGAGGTCGTGAGGATCGTCGAGGAGGCGCTCTCGAACGCGGGGCGTCACGCCGACCCGACCCTCGTACGCGTCGAGGCCCGGGTCGCGTCCGACGTCCTGCACGTCACCATCGGAGACAATGGCTGCGGGTTCGACACCAACGCGGTGTCGCCGGGCCATTTCGGGCTCGCGACCATGCGCGAACGGGCCGAGATCATCGGTGGGATCCTGGGCATCGACTCGCGGCCACTCGACGGCACCCGCCTGTCTCTTCGGGTCCCGCTCCGAACGGCCGAAGGCATGGAGCGCGGGGCATGAGCGACCGCATCCAGGGCGGGCCCGTCCGGGTGATGATCGTCGACGACCACGCGCTCGTGCGAGCCGCCCTGCGAGCGGCGATCGTCGCGCCGGATGCGCAGGTCGTCGCGGAGGCCGCGACGGCCGAGGACGCCCTCCTCATCGCACCGCAGGTGCGTCCCGACGTCCTGCTCGTGGACATCAACCTCCCGGGCATGGATGGCCTCCGCCTCGTCCGCGAGCTTGCTCCGCGGCTGCCGAGCACGCGCATGGTCATGCTCACGGCGTCGTCGGACGACGCGGACCTCCTCTACGCGATGCGGCACGGCGCGGCCGGGTATCTGACGAAGGACATGACGCCCCAGGCGATCCACCGGTCGGTCCTCAGTGCGGCCCGGGGCGAGCTGACGATGTCGAGGGCCATGGGAGCGAAGCTCGTCGAGAGCCTCATCCACTCGAGCCGGCACGGAGCCGCGGCGGAAGGCGACCAACTGTCCTCGCTGACTGACCGCGAGGTGGAGATCCTCCGGCTGCTCACGCGAGGGATGACCGACCGCGAGATCGCGGAGACCCTTACGATCTCGCCGCGCACGGTCGGCGCGCACGTCGGGGCGATCCTCCGGAAGCTGGGTGCTCGGAACCGGGCGGAGGCGGTGGCACGCTACCAGCGGTCGTCCTGACGCTCCGGGACGGGACCAGATACCGCATTGATCGGCAAGATGAGGGCGAACATTACTACGTCGGCAGCGATACG
>JBAWVU010000093.1:0-8370 GCA_037147135.1 Chloroflexota bacterium | reverse complement strand
GGCGGCCGCGGCGAGGGCGAGAGCGACGAGCAGGGCGGCCACGGCCGCCGCGGGACGCCGCATGGCGATCCGCGGGCTCACGCCGGAAGGGCTTCCGCCACGATGACGGCCGGCTGCTGCCTCGCGAACTCGGTCGCCTTGGCGGCGCTCACCTGCTCGGCGAAGTGGCACTTGGCGCGGTGTCCCGGGGTGATCTCGCGGAGCTCGGGCTCGACCGCGACGCACTCCGCGGGGTTGCCGAGCTGCTCGCGGAGCCAGCACCGGGTATGGAAATGGCACCCGGACGGCGGGTTCACTGGAGAGGGCACGTCGCCCTTGAGGACGAGCCGACGGCGCCGGTCGCGCGGATCGGGGTTCGGGATCGCCGAGAGGAGCGCGACCGTGTACGGATGGCGCGGCTCCCGGTAGAGCGTCTCGACGTCGCCGACCTCGACGAGCTGGCCGAGGTACATGACGCCGACGCGGTCGCTGAGGTACTGGATGACCGAGAGGTTGTGGCTGATGAAGAGGTACGTGAGGTCGAAGTCGCGCCGCAGGTCCATGAGCAGGTTGAGGACCTGGCTCTGGATCGAGACGTCGAGCGCGGAGACCGGCTCGTCGAGCACGATGAAGCTCGGCTCGAGCGCGAGCGCCCGCGCGACGCCGATCCGCTGCCGCTGTCCGCCGGAGAACTCATGCGGGTAGCGGCGCGTGTAGTCGCGCCGGAGCCCGACCGCCTCGAGCGCGTCCTCGACGCGCTTGTCGCGTTCCTTCCGGTTCGACATGCCCTGCGCGAGCAGGCCCTCGCCGATGATGTCGCTCACCGGCATCCGCGGGTTGAGCGACCCGAAGGGGTCCTGGAAGACGATCTGCATCTTGGAGCGGAGCCGGCGAAGCTGGTTGTCCGAGAGCGCCATGACATCCACGCCCTCGAAGACGATCTCGCCGGCGGTGGGCTCGGTGAGGCGTAGCACCGTCCGCCCCAGGGTCGTCTTCCCGCAGCCCGACTCGCCGACGAGGCTGAAGACGTCGCCCTTCCTGATCTCGAAGTCGACGCCGTCCACGGCGTAGACCGTCGCGACCTGCCTGCGGAGCAGTCCCCCGACGACGGGGAAATGCTTCTTGAGCCCCGTGACCCGGAGGAGGACCGCCCCATCGTCGATCGCCGGCGCGGCCGTCGCGATCTCGGCCTCGGGGCCGCCCGCCCCCGGCAGGTCGGCCGCCTGATCCCGCCAGTCGGCCGCGAGCGCGGCGGTGGCGGCCGGCTCGTCCATCTCCGGCGAGCGTGCCGCCTCGGGCATCGCCGGCGCGCCCGCCGGCCCGGGCGCGGCGGGGATGCTCGTGTCGTCCGTCATCACCTACTCCGCGACCGACGCGTGGGCATGGGGGTCGGCGATCGTGCCGAACAGCTCGCGCCGTCGCGCCGCGCCGGCCGAGGTGTGGAGGAGGCAGCGCGCGCGCTGCCCGGGGGCGCCGGACCGGACGAGGTCCGGCACCGACGCGCCGCATGCGTCCCAGGCGTACGGACAGCGCGGGGCGAACCGGCAGCCCGGCGGGAGGTTGAACGGCGAGGGGACGACGCCCTTGATCGCCGAGAGCCGGCCGCCGCGCTTCGTCACGGAGGGCAGCGACTCGATGAGGCCCATCGTGTACGGATCCGTGGGCCGCGTGAGGACCTCCTCGACGGTCCCCTCTTCCACGATCTGGCCGGCGTACATGACGACCGTCTGGTCCACCATCTCCGCCACGACGCCGAGGTCGTGCGTGATGAGCATGAGCGCCGATTGCGTGCGCTGCTGGACCGTCTTGAGCAGCTCGAGGATCTGGGCCTGGATCGTCACGTCGAGCGCGGTCGTCGGTTCGTCGGCGATGAGCAGCTTGGGCTCGCACGAGAGCGCCATCGCGATCATGACGCGCTGGCGCATCCCGCCGGACATCTCGTGCGGGTACTGCTTCACGCGCTGCTCGGGGTTGGGGATGCCCACGAGGCGGACCGACTCGATCGAGCGGTCCAGGGCCTCCTTCTTGGAGACATGGAGGTGGACCTTCACCTGTTCCGAGATCTGGTCGCCGACGGTGAAGACGGGGTTCAGGCTCGTGAGCGGCTCCTGGAAGATCATCGCCATGTCCATGCCGCGGATCGCCCGCATCTCGTCCTCGGGGATGGCGAGGATCTCGCGGCCATCGAACCAGATCTCGCCGCCGACGACCTCCGCCGGCGGGATGTCGAGGAGCCGCATGATCGTGAGGGCCGTGACGCTCTTGCCGCACGCGGACTCCCCGACGAGGCCCACGGTCCCGCCCCGCGGCACGGAGAAGCTCACGCCATCGACGGCCTTCACGGTTCCGTCCATGACGTGGAAGTACGTCTGGAGGTCCCGGACCTCGAGGAGGATGTCGTCGGGCGGCGGCGTCCCGAGGGGCCGCTCCGCGAGGGTCGCGGACACCTCGGTGATCTCGGCGGTCATGCGCGGGTCCTCGGGTCGAGCGCATCCCGGAGGCCGTCGCCGATGAAGTTCACCGCGAGGACCGTGAGGATGATCATGAGGCCCGGGAAGAACGGCCACCACCAGTTCCCGAGCGGGATGAACGTGAGCGAGTTGCTCAGGATGTTCCCCCAGGTCGGGTAGATCGGGTTGACGCCGAACCCGAGGAAGCTCACGAACGCCTCGGCGATGATGTTCGCCGCCACGAGGAGCGAAGCCGACACGACGATCGGGCTGATCGCGTTCGGGAGGATGTGGCGGAAGATGATCCGCCGGTCGCGGACCCCGACCGCTCGCGCGGCCTCGACGAACTCGCGCTCGCGGATGGAGAGGAAGAGGCTGCGGACGAGCCGGCTGATCCCCATCCAGCTGAAGAACGCGAAGATCGCGATGATGAGGACGACGTTCCCGTTCCCGAAGAAGCGGCTCGCGACGAGGATGAGGAACAGGAGCGGGAGGCTGAGGAAGACGTCCACCGTCCGCATGAGGACGTTGTCGAGGACCCCTCCGGCGAACCCGGCGAGCGAGCCCACGATCGTCCCGATGACGACGCCGATCGCCATGCTCGCGAAGCCGATGATGAGCGACGTCCGCGCGCCGTTGATGACGAGGTTGAGGACGTCGCGCTGGAGGCCACCCGTCTCCCCGAACGGGTGCGCGAGCGACGGCGGGCGTCCCTGGTAGACGATCTGGTCCGGCTGGGGGATGGTGCTGAACTCGAACGGCCAGATCATCGGACCGATGATCGCGACGACGGCAAGGACGACGAGGACCCCGAGGCCGATGAGCGCGAGCCTATGGTGCTTGAACTTGCGCCACGCGAGCTGCCACTGGTTGAGCGACTCGAGCGCGACCTCGTAGTCCGCGCCGGCCTCCTCGCGACGGAGTGCCTTCGCCGCCGCGGTCTCGGGCGGCTGGGCGTCGATGTTCGCGCCGACGGCGACCCCGGATTCGAGATCCGCGGGCGTCGGCCCGACGAGCGGCTTCATGGGCTGGGGTTCCTGCGACATCGCCCGCGCCTCAGTACTTGATCCGCGGGTCGACGACCGCGTAGGCGATATCCGCGATGAGGTTGGCCAGCACGACGAAGGCCGCGGTGATGAGCAGAACGCCCATGAGCAGCGGGTAGTCGAAGTTCCGTGTCGCCTCGATCGTGAGGCGGCCCATGCCGGGCCAGCTGAAGATCGTCTCCGTCACGATCGCGCCCGTGAAGAGGAAGGGGATCTCGAGCCCGATGTTCGTCACGAACGGGAGCATCGCGTTCCGGAACGCGTGCTTGAACCAGACGACGCGGCTCCGCAGGCCCTTCGCCTTCGCCGTCCGGACGTAGTCCTGCGAGAGCGTCTCGAGCATGGACGCCCGGATGAAGCGGCTGTCCCCGGCGATGTTCACGACGACGAGCGTGATCACCGGCAGGAGCAGGTGCTTCCCGATGTCGGCGATCGCCGTGAGCGGGTTCGAGGCGAAGTACGTCCAGTACGCGTCCGTGCCGAACGGCGGCGACAACCGCGTCTCGGTCATGCCGCCGGCAGGCAGGATGTTCAATCCCGGACCGCTGAAGATGAAGATGAGCATGATGCCGAGCCAGAACGTGGGCATCGCGTAGCCCACGTAGCAGAAGACCGTCGAGGCCTGGTCGAAGAACGAGTATCTCTTGATCGCCGAGTACGACCCGATGAGGGTCGCGAGCAGGAGCCAGATGACGAGCGCGGTCCCCGCGAGGATCGCGGTCGGCAGGATGGCCCGGCTGATCATCTTCGAGACGGCTTCACCGGTCGAGATCGAGATCCCGAAATCGCCGTGGAGGATGCCGTTCGTCCCGCCGCCGATCGCGGCCGGGAGGAAGTTGGGAACGCCGTTGTCGCTGATGAAGACCGTGACGCCTTCGCCGTTCGGGTTGCAGATCCCCATCCACCGGCAGTACTGGACCGGGATGGGCTGGTCGAGGCCCCAGGACTTCTTGAACGCCTCGCGTTGCGCGTCAGTGACGCGGGGATTGTTCGCGAAGCGGGCGGTGGGCCCGCCAGGGGCGGCGAGGAGGATGGCGTAGACGACGATCGAGATCCCGAAGAGCACGGGGATCGCCTGGATGCACCGCCGGATGATGTACTTGCCCACGCTGCGGCCACCTCAGGACCTGCGGTCGTCCCCTGCCGGCGCCGGCGATCCGGCGCGGGTGGACGCGAGTTGCCGGTGATGATAAGGCTCGGGGCGCCATCATGGCGCCCCGAGCCTGGATGCGCCCGGGGAGGTGCGGCGTGCGCCTGCCCGCTACTTCTGGATGAACCAGTCCCCGACGTTCCACGTGTACCCGACGGAGGTCGGGTTGCCGGTCCAGTTCTTCACGTACGGCTGGACGACGTTGACGTCCTTGCGGAAGTAGATCGGCACCTCGACGACCTGGTCGACGTAGACCTTCTGGAACTGCGCCATGAGGTCGAGCGCCTTGGAGAAGTCGACGGTGCCCTTGAGGCTGGCGAGGATCTGGTCGAGCTCAGGGCTGTTGACGTTCGCGTCGTTCTGCCCGTTGGGGGCTCCCTGCGTCGACTGGTAGACCCCGTAGTTGGACTGCGGGCTGAGGGGAACGGAGAACGTGTGCATCGCGACGTCGAAGTTGTGCCGCGACAGGTTGCACGGCGTCTCCGGCGTGCTCTCGTTGTAGGTCGCGAAGATGTCCGACGCGGAGACGGCGTTCACCGTGGACGCGATGCCGATCTCCTTGAGCCACGCCGAGACGAGCGCGAACGTGTCCTGGCGCTGCTGCCGGGTCGTCGTGCAGAGAGAGACCTCAGCCTTGACGCCGTCCTTGGCGCGGATCCCGTCGGCGCCCACGACCCAGCCGGCCGCGTCGAGGACCGACTTGGCCTGGTCGAGGTTGAACTCGATCTTCACCGGATCCGTGTAGTACCACGCGAACGGGGACACGTTGGTCCACGCGGGCGAGGCGTAGCCGCCCATGATCCGGTTGTTGATCTCGTCCTTGTTGGTAGCGAGGGCGAGTGCCAGGCGCATGGCCGGGTCGGACATGACGCTGGTCTTGCCGGTGACCCCGTTGGTGCCCCAGTTGGGACGCATGAACTCGTACTGGAGTGCGTCGAGCGGGTGCACCTGGTCGCCGAGGTCGACGATCTTGGGCATGTCGCCATCGGTGAGGTCGCCGATCGCGTCGACCTCGCCTGCGCGATAGCCGGCGATCATCGTGTCGGCGTCGCCGTACCACTTGAAGACGATGGCGTCGAGGTATGCGGTCTCACCCGTGATCGGGTTCTTGTAGTTCGGGTTCTTCTTGAGCCGGAGCTCCTGGCCCGGGGTGACGGTGTCGAACATGTAGGGACCGGAGACCGGGACGTTCGGCATCTCCGTGGCCGACCAGCCCTTGCCCTGGACCTGGTCCGCGATCGGGATCGAGTTGATGTACGTCTTCTGGAGGACGTACCCGGGGAGCACGAGGTAGTCGAAGTAGACGTTCTTGAAGTGCATGACGATGTCCGTCGGCGACGGGCAGTCGACCTTGGTGACGTCCTCGTAGCCCGAGGTGCCGCCGTACAGGCCGGAGTTGTCCGGGCTCACGACCCATGCGAACGTGGCAGCGACGTCGTCGCACGTGATCGGCGTGCCGTCGGACCACAGCTGGCCGTCCTTCATCTTCCACGTGACGGTCATCGCGTCGCCGTTCTGGCCGAGCACGACGCCGCCGTTGGAGAGGAGCGGCGGCTCGCCGGTCGCGAGGTCAAGGGCGTACTTGAAGTCGTCCGTCGAGGTGACGAGGCTACGGAAGACGGCGGAGTTGATGTTGGCCTCGATGACCTGGCCGTTGTAGTACGGGTTAAAGAGGTTGGCTTCCTGCCAGTCGCCGTAGATGACCGTCCCGCCCGGGGTGCCGGGCAGGCGGCGGGATTCGTACGTCGAGTCGAACAGGTTGGGCTGCGCGGGAGCCAGGCTGGGGGCGACCGACGGGGCCACGCTCGCGGGGGCGACCGACGGGGCCACGCTCGCGGGGGCGACCGACGGGGCCACCGACGGCGCCGCCGAGGGCACCGGGGTCGTGCTCGCGCCCTGGCAGGCGGCAGCCACGATGACCGCGGTGCCCACGAGGGTGATGAGACGTTTGTTCATCGAACCTCCTCGCGACGGAACCGCCCGGCGGGCGTAGGTCCGTCGTCTCCTCTCTGTTCGTCCGCGAGATCCGTTCGCGAGGGCCGGTCCCGGCGATCCCGTGCCCCTCCTCACGCGGGCCGACCGGCCGGGACCGGGTCGGGCGCGACGGGCACAGGCAAGCGGGCACGACGACTCGCGAACCTGCCGCCACTATGCGGACGCCTCATGGCGGTGTCAAATCCCTCCGGCCCGGTCGGACATGACCTTCGGACCGGGACGGCGGCGCGGCCTTCAGTCGGGGCAGGGCGTCTCCGCCACGACCGTCGGCCGCCACCGGAGATTCGGCTGGCGCGCAGCGGACGCCTCGTCCAGTCGCCGGACGGGTGCCGTCGTCGGCGCGGAGGTCACGAGCCCGGGCGCCTCGCGGGCCTCGCGGGCGATCGCGGCGAGCGCGTCGGCGAACGCGTCGAGCGTCTCGATCGACTCGGTCTCGGTCGGCTCGATGAGCATCCCCTCCTCCACCGTGAGGGGGAAGTAGATCGTGGGCGGGTGGTAGCCGTGGTCGATGAGCCGCTTCGCGACGTCGAGGGTCCGCACGCCGGTCTCGCGCTTGAGCGCGGCCGCGGATGCCACGAACTCGTGCATGCAGGGCCGGTCGAACGGGATCTCGTACGACTCCCCCACCCGCGCCTTCAGGTAGTTGGCGGCGAGGACGGCGTCCTCGCTCACCTGCGTGAGCCCGACGCCTCCGTGCGCGCGGATATAGGCGTATGCACGCACGAGGACGCCCGTGTTGCCGACGAAGGACCGCATCCGGCCGATCGACTCGGGGCGCTCTCCGGGGCGCTCGAGCCGGAACGCGCCGTCCGCCTCGCACAGGACGCGCGGTGCGGGGAGGAAGGGGACGAGGTGGGCCTTGACGCCGACCGGGCCGGCGCCCGGCCCGCCCCCGCCGTGGGGGGTGCCGAACGTCTTGTGGACGTTGAAGTGCATGACGTCGAACCCGGCGGCGCCCGGCCGGAAGTGGCCCAAGACGGCGTTGAGGTTGGCGCCGTCCATGTACGCGAGCGCGCCCGCCGCGTGGACCATCTCGAGGAGCTCCACCACGCGCTTCTCGAACAGCCCGTACGTCGACGGGTTCGTGATCATGATCGCGGCGGTGCGCGGGCCCAGAGCGGCACGGAACGCGTCGAGGTCGACGCCGCCGTCCGCCGCGGACGGGATCGAGACGGTCGTGAAGCCGGCCATCGTCGCGGTCGCCGGGTTGGTCCCGTGGGCGTTGTCCGGGATGAGGACATCGGTCCGCCCGGCGTCGCCGCGCGCCCGGTGGAAGGCGCGGACCATGAGGATGCCCGCGAGCTCGCCCTGGGCGCCCGCCGCGGGCTGGAGCGTGACCGCGTCCATCCCCGAGATCTCGGCGAGGGCCTCCTCGAGCTCCCAGAGGAGCCTGAGCGTCCCCTGGGCGGTCTCGTCCGGTGCGAAGGGATGGAGGGCCGCGAAGCCGCGGAGCCGGGCCGCCCACTCGTTGATCTTGGGGTTGTACTTCATCGTGCACGACCCGAGCGGGTAGAAGCCCGTGTCGATCGAGTAGTTGAGGTGCGACAGGTTGACGTAGTGCCGGGCGACATCCGGCTCGCTGAGCTCCGGGAGCGCCGGCGGCGCCGCGCGGCGGAGGTCGGCCGGGATCCGGTCGAGCGCGTCCTTCGGTGGGTGCGCGACCTTGCCGCCGCCCCGCCCGGGCCGCGACTTCTCGAAGAGGGTCTCCTGGAGCCGGGGGCCCGCGCCCGGGGGCACCGGGATCCCGGCT
>JBAWVU010000092.1:0-8400 GCA_037147135.1 Chloroflexota bacterium | reverse complement strand
CGGCTGGCGGCCGGCGGGCGCCTCCCCTGTCCGACGCTCGTGGTCCACGGCGAGGCGGACACGATCGTGCCCCCGGCCTCGTCCGAGCCGCTCGCGGCGGCCGGCGCGACCCGCCGGGCGCTGCCCGGCGTGCTCCACGAGCCCCACAACGACCCCGACGGGCCGGCGATCATCGCCGAGGTCGTCGACTGGCTCCGGGCGGAAGCGGCGGCCGGCGCCTCTTGACGCGGCGAGCGGACCACCCGGCGGGGGCCGGCGCCTTCTGACGCGGCGAGCGGACCACCCGGCGGGGGCCGGCGCCGAGGTGCTCGACGGCTCGGCCTATCATCGCGACGTGAGCCACCCCCTCTGGCCGTTCTTCGACCTCCGCGTGCGGACGGCCCGGCTCGAGCTGCACCTGCCGACCGAGCACGAGCTCGCCATGCTCGCGGCGGTCGCCCGCGCCGGGATCCACGACGACGACCAGATGCCGTTCGCCGTCCCGTGGAGCACGCTTCCCAGCCCGGACTTCGAGTGGGGGTTCATCCGCCACCACTGGCGCTCGCGCGGGACGTGGGAGCCGGCCGACTGGGAGCTCGACATGGGCGTCTTCGTCGACAGCGAGCCCGTCGGGATGCAGGCGGTGTTCGCGACCAGCTTCTCGCGGCTGCGCAGGGTGAGGAGCGGATCGTGGCTGGGGCGGGGGTCGCAGGGGCGCGGGATCGGGCGGGAGATGCGCGTCGCGATGCTCACGCTCGCGTTCGACGGCCTGGGGGCGGAGGTCGCGGAGACCGAAGCGTTCGCGGCCAGCGCGGCCTCGATCGGCGTGTCGCGGTCGGTGGGCTACGAGGACAACGGCATCGACCGCCTGGCGCCGGAGGGGGAGCCGCGGGACATGATCCGTTTCCGCATGACCCGCGCGCGGTGGGAGCGGGTCCGCGTCGAGCGCGCGTTCCCCGACGTGGCGATCGATGGCCTCGGGCGGTGCCTGCCGCTGCTCGGGGTCGGCTGAGGCCGGATCGCTCCGGTGTTCATGCTCTACGGGGTCGTCGCGGGGATCGTCGCCGGCTACCTCCGCGGCGGCGGCATGGGACGGCTCGCCGACCTGCCGATCCACTGGGCCTGGCTCGCGCTCGTCGCGTTCGGCGCCCAGGTCGTCCTCTTCTTCCCCGGCGTCGGGACCACGCTCGGAGGCCTCGCGCCCGTCGCGTACGTGCTCTCGAGCGTCGCGGTCCTCGCGGTCGTCCTCCGCAACCTCCGGCTCCCGGGAGTGCCGCTCATCGCGGCCGGCGCCGCGTGCAACGTCCTTGCGATCGTCGCGAACGGCGGGTACATGCCCGCGAGCCCGGACGCGCTCGCCTCGCTCGGCTGGACCGAGGCGCAGGGCTACTCGAACAGCGTGGTGCTCGCCGACCCGGCCCTCGCGCCGCTGAGCGACATCTTCGCCCTCCCCGGCTGGCTCCCGTTCGCGAACGTCTTCAGCGTCGGAGACGTCCTCATCGCCGTGGGGATCGCGATCGTCATCGCGTGGGGGATGGGACGGCGGAGCGCCCCGGGGGCATGACCCGCGCTCCCGGCCGGGCGCCCCGGACGCGTCACGCCACGGACGGCCGGGCGCCCCGATGTGCGGGGCCGGTCCCGGGAGCCTGGCCTACCCTGTGCCGGCCGCGCCCTGCCCGCCGCGCCCGAACCCCTCGCGGACGAGCGCCCGCGCCATGAAGAGGACATTGGCAGGGCGCTCGGCGAGCCGCCGCATGAAGTACGGGTACCACTCGCTCCCGAACGGGACGTAGACGCGCATGCGGTACCCGGCCCGGAGGAGCCGCTCCTGGAGGTCCCGCCGAACGCCGTACAGCATCTGGAACTCGAATCGGTCGCGATCGATCCGCTCGGCCCGTGCGAAGCGGATCGCGTGGCGGATGAGCGCCGGGTCGTGGGTGGCGATCGCGGGTTGCTCGCCGTCGAGGAGGAGCCGCTCCGTGAGCGTCGCGAAGGCGGCGTCGACGTCGGCCTTGTCCGGGTAGGCGACGCTGGCGGGCTCGTTGTACGCGCCCTTGCACAGGCGGACCCGTCCGCGCTCCGCGATGATCGCCTCGATGTCCGCGGGGCTCCGCCGGAGCGCGGCCTGGATGACCACGCCGGTCTGCCGATGGAGCGGCCGGAGCTCACGCCACAGGGCGAGCGTGGCCTCGGTCTTGGAATGGTCCTCCATGTCGATGCGAACGAACACCCCGAGCTCCTCCGCCTTCCGGAGGACCCGGCCGAGGTTCGCGCGGACCTCGTCGTGGCCGATGTCGAGGCCCATCTGGGTGAGCTTGAGGCTCACGTACCCGTCGCCCCACCGTGCGGCGATCGCGTCCATCGTCTCGAGGTAGCGATCGGCGGCGGCGGCGGCCATCTCCGGCGAGTCGATCGATTCGCCGAGGACGTCCACGGCCGACCGATAGCCGGCTGCCTGGATCAGGTCGATGGCGTCGAGCGCCTCCCCCAGCGTCTGTCCGGCGACGAAGCGGCCGACCATCGGCCGGGTGAGGGGGACGCGCACGGCGGCCCGCCCCAGGGCGCGCTGGTGCGACAGGCCGAGCAGGAGCGAGCGAAGGGCGCGTTCGGGGATGTCGTGGACGGGGCTGCTCGGCATGCGACGCGCTCCTCCTCGGAGGTCAGGTCCCGGACGGGGCGGCCGGCACGCCTCGCTCCAGGCTCGTCGACGGCTCCTCGAGGAGGTGCCGCCTGAGGAATGCGAGCACGCGCTCGTACGAGTCGCGCTGCGTGTCGCGACGCTGCCAGCCGTGCGCCTCGTCGTCGTACCAGTGCACTTCGTGGTATTTGCCCTCGATCTCGAGGGCCTCGACGATCCGCTCGGTCATGAGCGGGACCACCCGCCGGTCCTTCCGGCCGTGGAGGATGAGGAGCGGCGCCTCGATGCGCTCCACTCGATGGACCGGTGATCCACGCCGGAAGCGCGGCGCGGCCTCCGGGTCGTCCGGGTGGCCCATCTGGCGCTGGAGGTCGAGGCGGCCGGGTCGATCGCCGTGGCGGAAGCTCTCGGCGATGTCACTGTCGCCGTAGAGGTCGACGCCGGCCTTCCACATCGCGGGCTCCTCAGTGAGCGCGCACAGGACCAGGTAGCCGCCGTACGAGCCGCCGTAGACCGCGAGCCGCCCATCGCACCAGGGCTGCTCGGCGGCCCACCGCCCTGCGTCGACGATGTCACCGAGGTCCGCGCTGCCCCACTCGCCCCGGTTCGCGAGCCTGAAGGCTTCGCCGTGGCCGATCGAACCGCGGAAGTCGACCGAGAGGAGCGCGATCCCGGCCTGCACGAGGAGCTGGCGGAACGGCTGCCAGTCGCGCCGGGCCTGCGAGTTGGGACCGCCGTGCGCGTGGACGACCACGGGGACGCGGCGACCGGCTCGCTTCCCGGTCGCGTCCGCGGGCCGGTAGAGCAGGGCGTGGATCGGCAGCCCGTCGCGGGCGGCGAACGCGATCCGCTCGCCGTCGACGAAGGGGGAGACGTCGACCGTCGCGGGGAGTGACGTCGTGAGGCGCCGTGGACGATCGGCGCCGTCCGGGGCAGCGAGGTCCTCCGGGACGGGAAGGAGCCAGACATCGCGCGGGGCGCGGTCGCCCTCGCCCATCGCGAGGACGGCGGACCCATCCGGGAGCCAGGCGATCGCCCGCCAGATGCCGGGCCACGGGCTGACGACGACCGACCCTCCCGTCGACTCGACCGGCCGCGGCAGCTTCGGCGGACGCCCACGTCGCCTGGGGGCCGGACCGACCCCGGCGAGTGACGAGACGACGGCATCGGCGCACCCGTCGTGGTTGGCGATGTGGACGAACCGCGAGCCGTCGGGCGACGGCAGGGCGACCCAGCCCTCGTTTCCGAAGAGGTCCGCATGCTCGACCTGCCCCGCCGTCAGGGTCGTCCGGTCGCGCCCATCGGCGGAGACGCGGACGACCTGGAGCCATCCGTCGACCTCGACCGTGCAGAGGATCGCGGAGCCGTCGGGCAGCCATCGCGGCCCGATCGCCCACGCGCCATCGCCCGCGACGACGCGGTCCTCCCCGGTGGCCACGTCGAGGATCGAGACCTGGGACGTGAGCAGGTCGGCGGATCGCTGCGCCGCGACGGCGAGCCGCGTACCGTCGGGCGACCATGTCGCGTCCTCGACGTCGAGACCGGTCGGCGTGACGGCCCGAGGTTCGGGGGGGCGGGGGTTCGACGCCGGACGGCCGCGTCGCGGCACCGGGGCCTCCACGAGCCAGGCCTGGTCCCAGCCTCGTCGTCGCGAGATGAACGAGATCGTCCGGCCATCGGGCGACCACCGCGGGGCGCGGTTCCCGGCCGGATGCTCGACGAGCCTGATCTCGCGGCCGCCGTCCGTGCCGACGACCCAGATCGACTCGTCGCGGACGAAGGCGAGCGAGCGGCCGTCCGGCGCCCAGCGCGGGTCGGTCACCGTCGTGGTCCCCGACGTGATCGTGCGCGGCCATCCGCCGCGGAGCGGGGCGATGCAGAGCTGGCGGGTCCCCGCGACCTCGCTCGTGAAGGCGAGCGAGCGGCCGTCGGGCGAGAGGCGGACGTCCCGGGGAGCGTCGACGGCCGTGACCCGCTCGGCGGTGAGCGCCGGGGCCCCGCGCGCGGGTCGCGGGACGACGGCCGGCGCGCCGGGGACGCGCGTCCGCGATCCGGCCGGACGGCCCGGCCGGCGCCGGGGCGGGAGGGCGGCCGAGTCGTCGGTCACCGGCTGCCCTTCGCCCCGCGCCGCGCAGGCGCGGGCTCGGCCGAGCCGATGGACGCCTCGAGCTGGTCGCCGAGCTCGACGGTGCGGCGATACGCGGCCCAGACCGCCTCCGAGAGGACGGTGCGAAGCCGGCCGGCCTCGAGCTCGTGGAGAGCCGCGGCGCTGGTCCCGCCGGGCGACGTCACCATGTTCCGGAGCATCGCGGGGTGCATCGCGCTCTGCTTCGCGAAGAGCGTGCTCCCCTCGAGGGTCTCCACGACGAGGTCGTGCGCGACGTGGCGCGGGAACCCGAGGTGGACGGCCGCGTCGATGAGCGCCTCCATGACGAGGAAGACGTAGGTGGGGCCGGTCCCGGAGACCGCCGTCGCCATCGCGACGAGCTTCTCGTCATCGACCTCGATCTCCGCGCCGAGGGCACGGAGGATGGCGCTCGTCTGCGCGCGCTGGTCGGCCGTCACCTCCGGGGTCGCGAACCAGACCGTGATCCCCCTGCCGATCCGGGCCGGCGTGTTGGGCATCGCCCGGACGACGGTCGGGTGGTCGAGGATGCCGGCGAGCGCGGTGGTGGTGGCGCCGGCCATGACGGAAAGCACGAGCTGCTCGGGACGAAGGCTCGACGCGAGCTCGTGGCCGACCTTGGCGAGCATCTGCGGCTTGAGGGCGAGCAGGACGACGTCCGCCCCCTCGACGGCCTCGGCATTCCGTGGGACGGTGCGGATGCCGTACTCGCGGGCCAGCTCGTCGCGGCGGTCGGAGCGCGGGTGGCTCGCGACGATCAGGTCGCGAGTGACGAGACCGTCGCGGAGAAGCCCGGCGATCATCGCCTCGGCCATGACACCGGAGCCGACGGTCGCGATGGCGCGCCCGGAAAGAGGAGACATCGGCGGGAAGTATAGGCGCCCGCCGATGGGCGCATCCGCGAGCCGAGACGGCCCGTTCGGCTCCGCAGACCGGCTCCCGCGAGGGCGTAGCCGACGCATCCCGCGGGTGGTGAAGGGTCAGGGGCGCGCCCGCGGCAGCGCCGCCCCGCGCACCCCGGTCAGCGGACGGGCGTCCAGGAGCCCGCGGCCGCCGGATCGACGAACCCGCCCGCATCGAGGATCTCGGCGAGCGTCGCGATGCCATCGATGACACGGGGGCCGGGCCTGCCGCAGAGGCCGGCATCGAGCGCGATGACAGCGCCCGCCCGGACCGCCCGGAGGTCGTCATAGAAAGCGGGCCGGGGGAACGCGTCCCACGCCCGGACCGCGTCGACAAGCGAGTGGCCGGCCGGCGCGACGAGGAGGACCTCGGGGTCCACGTCGCGGATCTCCGCCCACGAGGTCTCCGGCGCTCCCTCACCCGCGGTCCCGAGGACGTCCCAGCCGCCGGCGCGCCGGACCTGGTCGGGGAGCCAGTGGCCGGCACCCGTCAGCGGGCCGAGCACTGAGAGCACGACCACGCGGGCCGACCGCACGCCGGCGTCCCGCCGCTCCACGACCCTCTCCTCGATCTCCGCGAGCCGCTCGCGGAGCATCTCCACCAGCCCCACCGCCTCGTCCTCGGCCTCCGTCATGGCCCCGACCGTCGCGACCGAGTTGAGGATCCCCTCGACGGTCGTGGGCTCGAGGGAGATCACGGACGCGTCGCCGACGACGGCGCGGACGGCGTCGACGAGACCGGAGGCCCGCCAGCCACACGCGGCGCACCGCTCGCGGAGGAGCACGAGGTCGGGCCGCACGGCCGAGAGCGCTGGGAAATCGACCTCGCCGGGGTCGAGCGCGTCGTGGGCGAGCGCATCCGCCGGGGAGCCCCCGCCGGCCCCCACGACCGTCGATCCGGGGCCGGGGGCCGGTCCGGGCCCTCGCGGCGGCCGACGCGTCACGACGGAGATGGAGACGACCTCCAGGGGCCAGTCGCAGCGGCCGGTGATGCCGACGAGCTCATCGACGAGCCCGAGGGCACAGACGATCTCCGTCGCCGACGGGAGGAGCGAGACGATCCGCACCGGACGGCCTCCTGGCGAGCGTCCGCGGCGGCGGGCGAGTGTCCCGGCGCCCCGAGGCGCCGCGGCTCGTCAGGCCGGCTTCGCCGCGTCGATCATCGCGCGGGCCGCGGCCTTGTCCGTATACCAGACCGCGTTGATCTCCGTGTACGGCACCCACTCGGCCGGGACGGACTCGGCCGGGAAGATCGCGTTCACGGGGCACTCCGGCTCGCACGCGCCACAGTCGATGCACTCGTTGGGATCGATGAAGAGGCTCCGGTCGACACCCTCGTCGAAGTGGATGCAGTCCACCGGACACACCGAGACGCAGGCCTGGTCCATGACGTCGACGCACGGCTCGGCGATCGTATAGGTCATCAGTCTCCTCCAGGCGATGCGCCTCTGGCGGCGTCGCATCTTCTCTCGGGTCGATGAGAGGGGAGGACGCCCCGTGCGCCCGACAGCGACGATAGCACCTCGCGCGCACGGGCGCGAGGCACCGGACACGCACGGGCGCACGTCAGATTTGTGACGGCTCGCGGAAGACGTGGAGCGGCGGGTGCGTGTCGTGCTAGTCTGACAGTGCTAGCGGCTGTCAGAGAGGGAGGCACCATGCCCACGCCCGATGATCCCGAGGACCTCGAGAGGCGACGCGACGAGATCCGCGACGAGCTGACCTCCGTCGGGGACCTGCGACCAGGTTCCCTGGTGGGCCGCTATCGGCGCTGCGGCAAGCCCACCTGCCACTGCGCCGCCGCAGAGGCAGCCGGCCACGGACCGAGCTGGTCGCTGACCCGCCGCGTCGGGGGCAGGACGCTCACCCGGATCATCCCGCCGAGTGCGGTGACCCGGACGCAGGAGCAGATCGCCGAGTACAGGCGCCTCCGCAGGCTCACCGGGGAGCTCGTCGAGGTGAGCGAGAGACTGTGCGAGACCCACCTGCCGGAGCCCCGGGCCGCCTCCGCGGAGGCGGCCAAAAGGGGGGGCTCACAACGGCCTTCGAGCGGGAGCTCGCGGCCGAGATCGAAGCCCTCCTAGGCCCGGGCGCGCTCGAGGGGCTCGACTTCGAGGCCATCGAGACCGCCGCTCGTCGGCGGGCGCTGCGGGTGGCCGCGCGTGCGGTCGAGCGCCACCTCAATGCGGACCGCTCGGATCATGTCGGTCCGGCCCTCCGGTGCGCCTGCGGCAGGCAGGCCCGGTACGTCGGCCGGCGGCCCAGGACGTTCAGCACCGCCCTCGGTGAGATGACGCTCGAACGCGCCGCCTACCACTGCGCGGCGTGCGGATCGGGCTTCTACCCGCGCGACCGCGCGCTCGGGCTTGTGGACACGTCGCTCTCGCCGGCCATCACGCGCATGGTGGGGCGCGCGGCGGCGATGGTGAGCTTCGCCGAGAGCAGCGAGCTGATGGGCGAGCTGGCGGGCATCCCGGTCGATGCAAAGCAGGTGGAGCGCACCGCCGAGGCGCTCGGTCGGGAGATCGCCGCGGACGAGCGCAGCGTGGTCGAACCCGAGGCTCCCCCGGCGCCGACGATGTACCTGGGCATGGACGGCACCGGCATCCCCATGCGGGCAGCCGAGCTCGAGGGACGCGCGGGCAAGCAGCCCGACGGCTCGGCTCGGACGCGCGAGGTCAAGCTCGTCACCGTCTGGACGCACCGAGGGACGGGACGCGGAGGGCATCCCCGTCCGTGACCCGGGCTCGGTCACC
>JBAWVU010000091.1:0-8455 GCA_037147135.1 Chloroflexota bacterium | reverse complement strand
GGCACGGGATCGAGCGCCTCGGCCTCGCCCGGATGGAGGACGTCGTCGTGCCGCGCTCCCGGATGCCCGAGCTCGTGGCGGCGGTGGAGCGGATCCTCGCCGAGCAGGGGATGCCGGGGGGGACGTTCGGCCACGTCGGGGACGGGAACCTCCACCCGAGCTTCATCGTCCCGCATGACGACCCGGAGGGCCCGGCCCGGATCGATCGAGCGCGCACGGCCGTCTACGCAGCCACGCTGGCTCTCGGGGGATCCGTCACCGGCGAGCATGGGATCGGCACCGCGAAGCGTGACTGGCTCGTCCGGACGCGCGGCGAGGGCGCGGTACGCGCGATGCGCGCCCTCAAGGCGGCGCTCGATCCGCTCGGCATCCTCAACCCGGGCAAGGTGCTGCCGGACGGCGCGTGACGGCCGATGCGCGCGCTCGTGCTCGAGCGGCCGGGACCCGTCGCCGCCGGTGATGCGGGGCCGCTCCGCCTGACGGACCTGCCGGACCCGGCGCCGGCGCCCGATGAGGTCGTCCTCCGCGTGACCGCCTGCGGCGTCTGCCGGACGGACCTCCAGATCGTCGAGGGCGACCTCCCCGCGCATCGCCTCCCGCTCGTGCTCGGCCACCAGCCGGCCGGACGGGTCGTGGCGGTCGGGGACGCGGCGACCGGCTGGGCCATCGGTGACCGCGCGGGGGTCGGGTGGTTCGGTGGGTCGTGCGGCACGTGCCGTCGCTGCGCCGCGGGCCGCGAGAACCTCTGCGAGCGGGCGGTCTTCACGGGCTGGGACCGCGACGGCGGCTACGCGGAGCTCATCGCGATCCGCGCGGACGCGGCGCTCCGGCTGCCCGCCGACTTCGCAGACCTCGACGCCGCGCCGCTGCTCTGCGGGGGCGTCATCGGGTACCGCTCGCTGCGGGTCGCAGGGATCGAGCCCGGCGGACGGCTCGGGCTGTACGGGTTCGGGGCGTCCGCGCTCATCGCGATCCAGGTGGCGCGCCACTGGGGCTGCGAGGTCCACGTCGCGACGCGGTCTGCGCGGGAGCGCGAGCGGGCACTCTCCCTGGGGGCCGCGTCCGTCGGCGGCTACGACGACCCGCCGCCGCACCCGCTCGACGCAGCGATCACGTTCGCCCCCGCCGGCTCCGTCGTCGTCGCGGCACTCCGCGCGGTCGATCGGGGCGGGACCGTCGCGGTCAACGCCATCCACCTCGACGGGATCCCGGCGTTCGACTACGACCTGCTCTGGTGGGAGCGCTCGCTCCGCTCTGTCGCGAACTTCACGCGGCGCGACGCGGAGGAGCTGCTCGCGCTCGCGTCGGAGATCCCGATCCGCACGGAGACCGAGCGCTTCCCGCTCGCCGCCGGCAACGACGCGCTCGCGCGCCTCGCCGCGGGCACGATCGAGGGGGCGGCCGTCCTCGAGATCGAGTGAGGCCCCGATGATCGTCGCGCTCCTCGGGCTCACCGCCGCGCTCGCGAACGCAGCCGGCCAGCTCATGAGCAAGGACTTCACCCGGCGCTACCCGGCGCGCCAGATGATCGGGCCGCTCTACGTGCTCAACTGCGCGCTCGTGCTGCCGTTCGCGCCGTTCGCCCCGTGGACGTGGAGCCCCGAGATCGTCGGTCTCCACGGGCTCGCGATCGCGGCGATGATCCTCACCGCGCTCTCCACGTGGGACCTGCTCGCGCACGGCGACGCGTCCGCGCAGCTCACGGCGACGGCCCTCGCGCCGCTCCCCGCCGTCGTGCTCACCGGGCTCCTCCTGCCCGGGTCGCTCGATCCGGCCCAGGTGGTCGCGGCGGCCGTCGTCGTCGTCGGCGTGACGCTCTCGCTCCGCGACGCGTTCGGGTCGCTCGGACGCGCCGGGTCGATCGTCCGGATCCTCGGCGTCGCGTTCGGGACCGCCGCGCTCACGCTGACCGCCAAGCTCCTCGCCGACCGCGGCGTCGGTGTCGTCGAGACCTACGTCGTGCGGACGGCGGTCGCCGGGGTCCTCTTCACGATCCTCATCCGGCCGCGCGACGTGGACTTCCACGAGCTGCCGCGCATGGTCGTCCGGGCGGCCGCGATCACGACGTACTTCCTCCTGGTCATCGTCGCGGTGGGGCAGGGGAGCCCGGCCGTGGTCCAGACGATGGTCGCGACGACCCCGCTCTGGGCGCTGGGCTACGAATGGGGACGCGAAGGAAGGCGGCCGCGGGCTCCGGCACTCGCTGCCGCCGGCCTTGTCGCGCTCGGCGTGGCGATCACGTTCCTCGCGTAACGCACCGGCCGGTCAGCGGCGCTCGATCCGGCGGCCCTCGGCCGCGCCCCTCTCGGTCCAGTCCCGCTGGGGTCCGCTCCTCACACCGGCACTCGGTGGGCCGGGACCCCTGCTCTCGCTCGGCCGGGCCGTGTCCATCCGCCTCGCCGAGTCCGCTATCGTTGTGCTATGTCTCGATCCACGCCGAAACCCGCGGCTCGTCCGCGCCCTACCCCCGCCCTGCTCGCCGCCAGCCTGACCGGCCAGGAGGCGCCGCGGATCCTCGCCTTCCGGTCGGACACGGCCCGCGCTGCCCGGTACGACCGCGGCCGCGAGATGCGGGACGCTGTCCCGCGCGAGACGCACGCCGCGTGGAAGCCGGCCGCGGACCGCCCCGACCCTATCGCGCTCCTCGAGGAGCAGGGGAAGAGCCGGATCACTGACCTGCTGCCCATCCGGTACGGCCGGATGCTCGCGTCGCCGTTCGGGTTCTTCCGCGGCTCCGCGAACGTCATGGCCTCGGACCTCGCGGCCACGCCGCGGTCTCACGTGGACGTCCAGCTCGCCGGCGACGCCCACATCTCCAACTTCGGCTTCTACGCCTCGCCGGAACGGGACCTCCTCTTCGACGTCAACGACTTCGACGAGACGCTCCCGGGGCCGTTCGAATGGGACGTGAAGCGGCTCGCAGCGAGCGTCGTCGTCGTGGCGAGGACGCGGGGGCACGCGCCCAGGCTCACGCGGGAGTCGGTCCTCAACGCCGTGTCCGTCTACCGCGACGTGGTCCGCGCATTGGCACACCTGGAGACCCTGCGCGTCTGGTACTCGCGCATGGACTACGGGCTCCTGGACTCGTACGCGCGCGGCACCGTGGCGAAGATGCTCCAGCAGGTGGCGGATGCCGCGGTCCACCACGATGGCATCTCCGAGATCGACCGGATGGTCACCGCCGTGGACGGCAAGCCGAGGCTGCGCGAACAGCCGCCGCTCATGACCCACCGACCCGACCTCGTCTCGCTCGACTCCGCCGCGTCGCAGCTCTCGCAGTACCGCCACACCCTCGTGAGCGACCGCCGCACGCTGCTGGGCCGGTACCACGCAGTGGACGTGGCGCTCAAGGTCGTGGGAGTCGGGAGCGTGGGCACGCGCTGCTTCGTGGCGCTGCTCGACGCCGCGGACGGGTCGGACCCGCTGCTCCTCCAGGTGAAGGAGGCGCAGTTCTCCGTGCTCTCCGCGCATCTCCCCAAGAGCAGGTTCCGGACGCACGGGGAGCGCGTGGTGAGCGGCCAGCGGATCATGCAGTCCCAGAGCGACATCTTCCTCGGATGGTCGCGCGGCGCGGACGGTCGCGAGTACTACTGGCGCCAGCTGCGCGACATGAAGGGGTCATTCACGCTCACGGACATGTCGCCGTCCCAGCTCCACGCGTATGCGGCCGGCTGCGCCGCCGCCCTGGCCCGGGCGCATGCGCGCTCCGGAGATCCGCTCGTCCTCGCGGGGTACCTCGGGAGGAGCGACGTCTTCGAGCGGGCGATCGCCGACTTCGCGACGGCGTATGCCGACCAGGCCGAGCGCGACCACGCGGAGCTCGCGGCCGCGGTGAAGGCCGGGCGGATCGGGGCCGAGACCGGGATCTGAAGGCAGGTCGTGAACGATGCGACCTCCCGAGTCGGTGGCACAGGACTCGGGCGGTGCGACCCCCCGAGTCGGGATGAGCGGCCCCCGCGGGGGCCGGCCAGGTTCCGTACCATCGAGTCGGAGGACCCGAGGGGCCTCCACCAGATCGCGTGAACCGCGCCGGTCCGCATCCGGATCGCCGCTTCTTGCCTCAGCGCACGGAGGGGGCCGATGCCCATCCCGTACACCAAGCCGCCTGCCCCGAGCGACGACAAGCGCTGGAAGATCGTCGAGACCCGTATGCGCCGCCTGGGCGATCGCCCCCAGGCGCTGATCGAGGCCCTCCACGCCGCCCAGGAGGCATTCGGCTTCCTCGAGACCGACGCCCTCGACTACATCGGCGACACGCTGGGCGTGCCCCACTCGCGCGTCTACGGCGTCGCGACGTTCTACTCGTTCTTCACCCTGAAGCCGCAGGGCGAGCACACCTGCGTCGTGTGCACCGGGACGGCCTGCTACATCAACGGCGCGAAGGAGATCCTGGGCGGCCTCGACCGCCGGCTCGGCGTCAAGCCGCGCGAGACCACGGCGGACGGCAAGGTCTCGCTGCTCACCGCGCGCTGTCTCGGCGCATGCAGCCTGGCGCCCGCCGTGATCGTCGACGGCGCCATCCGCGGGAAGGTCAGCGCGGACGAGCTCGTGGACCAGCTGGAGGCGATGTGAGCGAGATGCCAGTCGCGGCGCGCGCGAACCGCGGCCGCGTGACCACGCTCGTACCCCACGAAGGCCCTGCGCGCGCGTCCGCGTACGTCTGCGAGGCGGCGAGCTGCATGTCGATGCGGGCACGCGACGTGACCGTCAGCCTCGGCCGGCTCGTCGGCGAGGCCGGTCTCACCGACGTCATCGTCAAGCGTGTCGGCTGCCTCGGCCTCTGCGCCGCCGGGCCACTCGTCGAGATCCCCCAGACGGGCCAGCTCTTCGAGCGCGTAAGCCCCGACGACGTCGGCGGCATCGTGAAGGCGCTCAAGAAGGTCAAGCCCACCGACGTGCGGAAGCCCCAGGGGCCCTTCTTCGAGAAACAGGTCCGGGTGGCGACCGAGAACTTCGGACGCGTGGACCCCGAGAGCCTGGGCGACTACCTCGAGCGCGGCGGCTACGAGTCCCTGCGCCGCGTCCTGTCCGAGATGACCTCGGCCGAGGTCCGCGACGAGATCACCCGGAGCGGCCTGCGCGGCCGCGGCGGCGCGGGCTACCCCACCGGCCTCAAGTGGACGACCGTCGCCAAGGCCCGGGGCAGCCCCAAGTACGTGATCTGCAACGCCGACGAGGGCGACCCCGGCGCGTTCATGGACCGCAGCGTCCTCGAGAGTGACCCGTATCGGGTCCTCGAGGGCATGTCCATCGCCGCCTTCGCCGTCCACGCCACCGAGGGCTACGTCTACTGCCGCGCGGAGTACCCGCTGGCGGTGGCCCGACTCCGGTCCGCCATCCGAAACGCCCAGCGGGCCGGGCTCCTCGGTGCCGGGATCGCCGACACCGCGTTCACCTTCGACGTCCAGGTCCGCCTGGGTGCCGGGGCCTTCGTCTGTGGCGAGGAGACGGCGCTCATCGCGTCGGTCGAGGGACGGCGCGGCACGCCGCGGCCACGGCCCCCGTACCCGGCGGTGAGCGGCCTGTGGGGCCAGCCCACGCTCATCAACAACGTCGAGACCTTCGCCAACGTGCCGGCGATCCTGCGGGCAGGCGGCGAGTGGTACGCCGCGATCGGCCACGGCAAGAGCCGCGGGACAAAGGTCTTCGCGCTCGCCGGACGCATCGTGAACACTGGCCTCGTCGAGGTCCCGATGGGGATGACCCTCCGGGAGATCGTCTACGACATCGGCGGCGGGATCATCGACGGCCGGCCCTTCAAGGCAGTCCAGACCGGCGGCCCGTCGGGTGGCTGCATCCCGGTCGAGTTCCTCGACATGCACGTCGACTACGAGTCCCTCATCGAGGTCGGCTCGTTCATCGGCTCGGGCGGCCTCATCGTCATGGACGACACGTCCTGCATGGTGGACGTCGCCAAGTACTTCCAGGACTTCTGCCGCGACGAGTCCTGCGGGAAGTGCACGCCGTGCCGAGTGGGCACCACGCAGATGTGGATGCTCCTCGATCTCATCACCCGCGGCGAGGCGACGCTCGACGACCTCGCGACGCTCGAGCGGCTCGCCGTCATCGTCCAGAAGACCGCGCTCTGCGGCCTTGGACAGGGAGCACCCAACCCGGTCTTCAGCACGCTGCGCTACTTCCGGGATGAGTACATGGCCCACATCGTCGACAGGGTCTGTCCGGCCGGCGTCTGCACGATCACTCCGGTGGAGGTCACGGCATGACCACCGTCTACACCCTGCGGATCGACGGCAAGGATGTCGCCGGCGCCGAGGGGGAGACCGTCCTCGACGTGGCACGGGAGAACGGGATCGACATCCCCACCCTCTGCCACCTCGACGGGATCAGCGACCGCGGCGCCTGCCGCCTGTGCATGGTCGAGATCGCCGGCTCGAACAAGCTCACCCCGGCCTGCATGACGCAGGTCGTCGAGGGCATGGAGGTGACCGCCCACTCGGACCGACTGCTCGAGTACCGCCGGGCGATCACCGAGATGCTCTTCGTCGAGCGCAACCACGTCTGCGCGGTCTGCGTCGCGAACAACCACTGCGAGCTCCAGGACACGGCCGAGGAGCTCGGCCTCACGCACTTCGACCTGCCGCGGATCAGCCCGAAGGTCGACATCGACGCGAGCCACCGGCTCTTCTCGATCGACCACGACCGGTGCATCCTCTGCCTCCGGTGCGTCCGCGTCTGCGACGAGATCGAGGGCGCGCACACGTGGGACGTCATGCACCGCGGCCTCGAGACCCGTGTCCAGACGGACATGGGGATCCCGTGGGGCGAGTCCACCACGTGCACGAGCTGCGGGAAGTGCGTCCAGGTGTGCCCGACCGGGGCGCTCTTCGAGAAGGGCCGGGCGGTCGCGCGCGGCTCCAAGACGCGGCGGCCGTTCCTGCCGTGGATGCGGGTCGTCGCCGAGGAGCGTGGGTTGTGAGCAAGCCGCGCGTCGCCACGGTCTGGCTCGACGGCTGCTCCGGCTGCCACATGTCGCTCATCGACATGGACGAGCGCATCCTCGACATCTTCGCCCGGGCCGACCTCGTGTACAGCCCGCTCGTCGACTTCAAGGACTATCCCGAGGACGTGGACGTCTGTCTCGTCGAGGGCGCCGTCTCCAGCGAAGAGGACCTCCACAAGATCAGGCTGGTCCGGGAGCGCACGAAGACGCTCGTCTCCTTCGGTGACTGCGCGGTCACGTCCAATGTCCCGGGCATGCGCAACCCGATCGGGGTCGCGCCGATCCTCGATCGCGCGTACCGCGAGAACGTCACCATCAACGCGCAGATCCCGTCGGAGATCGTGCCGAAGCTCCTGCCGGTCTCCACGCCGGTCCACCGGGTGGTGAAGGTCGACGTCTTCCTGCCCGGCTGCCCGCCGTCCGCCGACCTGATCTACACCATGCTCGATGACCTCCTGGCCGGTCGCGTCCCCGACGTCGCCGGATCCCGGTTCGGTCGCTGACGGGGGACCGACATGAGCCGAACCGTCGTCATCGACCCGGTCACCCGGATCGAGGGCCACTCGAAGATCACCATCCAGCTCGACGACCGGGGCGAGGTCGTCGACGCGCACTTCCACGTCACCCAGTTCCGTGGGTTCGAGCGCATCACCCAGGGCCGCCCGGTCCACGAGATGCCGGCGCTCATGGCCCGGATCTGCGGGATCTGCCCGGTCAGCCACCTCATCGCCTCCGCGAAGGCGGTCGACGACATCCTCGCGGTGGAGCCGCCGCCCACCGGCGCGGATCTCCGGCGGATCATCAACCTCGGGCAGATCGTCCAGTCGAACGCCCTCTCCTTCTTCCACCTCTCGTCGCCGGACCTGCTCTTCGGGTTCGACGCGGACCCCGCGGACCGCAACATCCTCGGGGTCGCGCGTGCGAACCCGCAGCTCGCCCGTGACGGCATCGCCCTCCGCAAGTGGGGCCAGCAGATCATCGAGTGGCTCGGGGGCAAGCGGATCCACCCGGAGGGGATCGTCCCCGGCGGCGTCACGACGCCGCTCACCGCCGAGGTCCGCGACCGGATCCTCGCCGGCGTACCCGAAGCGATCGCCTCCGTCGAGCGGGCGATCGCCTGGTACAAGACCGACACGCTGCGCTGGGAGGACGAGGCCGCGACGTTCGGGAACTTCCGATCGGCGTTCATGGGCCTCGTCGACCGCGAGGGCAACGTCGACCACTACGGCGGCTGGCTCCGGGTCGTCGACGCCGACGGCAAGTACCTCGCCGACCGGGTCGACCCCAGGCTCTTCAACGACTACATCGGCGAGGCGGTCGAGCCCTGGTCGTACCTCAAGTCGACCTACTGGAAGGCGATGGGGTACCCGGACGGCATCTACCGGGTGGGACCACTCGCCCGGGTGAACGTCGCCGATCGGATGGGCACGCCGCGCGCCGACGAGGAGCTCGAGAAGTTCCGCTGGCGGGTGGGCCGGATCGCGGGCTCCTCGT
>JBAWVU010000090.1:0-8510 GCA_037147135.1 Chloroflexota bacterium | reverse complement strand
TCCGGCGCCTGCGACTCCGGCGCGACGTACGTCGCGAGCGCGAGCAGGTCGTCGGCGACGCGTTCGCGGGGGAACCGCTCGACGACCGTGCGTCCCTCGTTCGCGGCGCGGACACAGAGGAGTCCCGCTGAGCGGATCTCTGCGATCGCCCGCAGGCCGATCGTCCTTTCGATGTCCGCCACGGAGACGCCACTGCCGGCGCGGTTCACCACGAGCTCGAGGCGGTCGCCGACGCCGAGGGCCTCGGCCACCTCCCGGAGCTGGACGGTCGCCCGGATCGACGGGATGTCGGGCGTGACCGGCGCGAGGATCCTGTCCGAGACCTGGAGGATGGCCCGGTTCACCGCGTCGTAGTCGGGGTGGAGGTCCACGATGAGGATGTCGAAGCTCCGGCGCCACTCGCCGAGGGCGTCGACGACGCGCTCCGGCGAGATGCCGTCCACGTGGAGCGGGTCGGACGCGAGCGCGATCACGCGCAGGCCGCTCGGGTGCGCGGCCGCGAGCTGGTCGACGGTCGCTCGATCGGCGCCTTCCGACTCGTCCCGCCAGGCGTCCGCGGCGGTCTTCACGTGCTCCAGGCCGAGCGAGATCGATACGTGGCCAGAGATCGTATCGGCGTCGACGAGGAGGACGCGCAGGCCGTGCCTCAGCTGGAGCGTCGCGGCGAGGTTCGCCGCGATCATCGTCTTGCCCACGCCACCCTTGGGGCTGAAGACCGAGACGATGGGCGCGCGGACGGCCCAGCCTGTCTCTTCGAGGCCTTCCGGACGGAGGCGCCCCGAGGCCGCAGGGTCCACGACGCCGGCGCGGATGAGCATCGCCTCGACCTGCCAGCGCAGGGCCTCCGGCGTGAAGGGCCGCATCGCGTACTCGTCGGAGAGGAGGAGCTTCGTGCCGGGCAGTCGCTCGATCGTCTGCGGAGAGACGACGAGGAGCGCCGCGGCCCCCGGGGCGAGCTCGCGAAGGGCCGAGTAGGACTCGAGGCCGGCGTCGAGGTCGTGGTCCAGGTCCAGGATGGCGAGCGAGACGTCCGGCCGCTCGGCGAGGATCCGCTCGAGGTCGCGCCTGTCGGTCGCCGCGAGGCTCTCGTAGTCGCCCCCGGCGAGCGCCGCCAGCACCTCCTCGCGCTCCCGCCCGGGGAGTGCTACGACGACCGTCGCGCGGGCCATGAGTCAGTTCCCCCTGTGTCTGTCGGCCGGATGCCGCTCGGGCCGCCGGATCGAGTCAGGCTCCCGGATCGAGTCAGGCTTCCGGGTCGTGCGCCGTGACCTCGACGAGACCGTCGGCCACGCGTGTCACCTGCGGATCGAAGCCCGCGAGCGTCGTCACGAGCTCCCCGAGCGGGGTGCCCGCATCGTGGGTGATCGCGAAGACGAACTCACCCGACGGACCGGACGAGACCGCCACCGAACGGACCCCCGCGAGCCGCCCGAGCTGCCGCTTGAAGGCGGCGATGCTCGCGACGCTCGTGAGGCCCACGACGACGACCTGGGACGATTCCGGCGGGCCCTCGGATCCCCCGGGATAGGCCTCGGGGGCGGGTCGGGCGCCGGCCGAGCCGAGGCCGGCGAGCCGCGCCGCGATGGCGTCATCGGGGAGCGGCCCCTCGTCGCGGTGCTCATCGCGCACGTCGGCGAGCGCGGCCGCCTCGGCGTCCGCGAGGTCGCCCATGATCTCGAGTCGCGGGTCGGGCTCCGTGCCGGACTCCTCCGCGACCGCGGCCGTCGTCGCTGCCTCCGCCGCGGGCTCGACCGGCTCCGGGGCGGCCTCCGGGGCGGCTTCGACGACCGGCCCTGCCTCCGCCACAGGCTCCGGCTCGACCTCCGGCGCGGGCGCCAGCGCACGGCCGATGATCGCCTGTCGCTCCCCCTCGTCGAGTCCCCTGAAGATCGGCGGCTCCGGGAGGCTCGCGGCGACGGCCGCGAACCGGGACGGATCGTCCTCGGCGAGCAGCTGCTCGAAGAAGCGGTCCATATCCGCCTCGAACGTCGCGACCTGCTCCCCGACGATCGCGACCTCGCGCTCGACGACGGCCGTGTGACCCTCGAGCTCCCGGTCGAGGAGGCTCCGGCGGTCCTCGATGCGGTGCTCCGTCTCCTCGCGGATCCGGGCGATCTCGGCCTTGGACCATTCGCGGACGCCCGTCATGTCGTCGTCCGCGGCGTGGCGCAGGCCGTTGACCTCGTCCGTCGACCGGGCGTGGATCTCATCCACCACGGTCTTCCCGTCCGCGCGGAACTGCTCGAGCGTGGACGTACGGGTCCCCTCGGCCGCCACGTGCATCGCGCGGTTCAGGTCGGCGAGGAAGCGGGTCGGTCGGCGCGGCGGCTCGGCCGTTGGCGTCGGGTCGCCGCCATCGGGCATCCCGGCCGTCGGCGTCTCCGTCTGCGGGGTCTCCAGCGACGACTCCGGGGAGGTCTCGGCGACCCCCTCGGGCGGTGCCTCGGTGGCCATGGGGGCGTCTCCCTGCTGCTCGTCGGCCGCGCCGACATCCTCGGCGCCGACCGCTCGGCGATCCGTCCAGGGGAAGCGGAAGCCGCTCCGCTGCTCGGTGGAGTCCATCGTGCAAGATCCCTTCCGTCCCGAGACGGCGCTGGCCGTCGAACGAGTGCGCGTCGTCGTCCTGGGCGCAAGCCGATACTGCGTGTCGCGGTGCGTCCCGGCACCTCGCCGGTGGTACCGGTGCGCGAGCCCGTTGGTACCCCTCGCGCCAGGCAGGCTCCGCCTGCGTTGCCCGATCCCAGATTAGCCGGTCACCGCTACGATGCGTCGATATGCGAGACCGTCCCGTCGACACGCTCGGCCGGCCGATGCACGACCTCCGGATCTCGGTCACGGACCGCTGCAACTTCCGGTGCGTCTACTGCATGCCGATGGAGGTCTTCGGCCGCGACTTCGCCTTCCTGCCCCGCTCCGAGGTGCTCGCATACGAGGAGGTGGCCCGCATCGCGCGGGCCTTCGTCTCGCTCGGCGTCGAGAAGCTCCGCATCACCGGCGGCGAGCCGCTCGTCCGTCGCGACCTGCCGGATCTCATCCGGATGCTCGCCTCGATCGATGGCGTCCGCGATCTCGCGCTCACGACGAATGGGTCGGCGCTCCGCCGGCTGGCGGGACCGCTCGCCGACGCCGGGCTCCGCCGGATCACCGTGAGCCTCGACTCGCTCGTGCCGGAGACCTTCGCCCGGATGAACGGGGTCGACTTCCCCGTCTCGCGTGTGCTCGACGGGATCGCGGCGGCGCGCGAGGCCGGCCTGCGGCCCATCAAGGTGAACATGGTCGTCCGGCGAGGCCTCAACGACGAGAGCGTCGTCTCGATGGCCCGCTGGGCACGCGACGAGGATCTCGTCATGCGGTTCGTCGAGTACATGGACGTCGGCCACACGAACGGCTGGCGCATGGACGACGTCGTGCCGTCGAGCGAGGTCGTCGAGAGGATCGGGGCCGTCTTCCCGCTCGAGCCGGCCGACCGCGACGGCCGAGCCGCGGTCGCAGAGCGCTGGCGCTACACCGACGGTCGTGGCGAGATCGGCGTCATCTCGTCGGTCACGCAGCCGTTCTGCGGCGACTGCACCCGGGCGCGAGTCTCCGCGGTCGGGGAGCTGTACACGTGCCTCTTCGCCGTGCGCGGGCACGACCTCCGCGGGCTCCTGCGCGGCGGGGCGGACGACGCGGCGCTGCGGGCTGCCATCGGGACGGTCTGGCGGGCGCGCGACGACCGCTACTCAGATCTGAGATCGGCGGAGACGGAGCCGCTGCCGCGCGCCGAGATGTATGCCATCGGGGGGTGACGCGGAGGGCCCACGTGCTGCACCATATGTCCAGCGACCTCGCCGAGGCGCGGGACCGGACAGGTGGAGGGCGGGATGACAGAAGGCCAGGGACCGGCGCCCGGAGTGGGCGAGCCGGTCGGCGATGCGGCCGGGGCTGCCGCTGACGCCGCTCAGGGAGCGGCCGGGGCCGCCGAGGGCGCGGCACAGCCGGCCGCGGCCGGGCTGGGCGACGCCGCGTCGTCTGCTGCCGCGGACGCGAAGAAGGGCCTCGACGGCCTTATGGGCCAGCTGAACCAGCCGGGTGCGTCCGGCAGCTCGTTCCTCCAGGGCGTGCCGCCGGTGGCGGGGCCCATGGGCCTCATCTACGGCGACGTCCTCAACCGCTCGATCGCGTACATCATCGACGCGATCATCATCGGGATCGTCTCGGCGGTCCTCTCCGCGATCGTCGGGGCGATCTTCGGCCCGGTGATCTCGATCAACATCAACAACCTCTTCACGGGCAGCGGGGGCCTGACGGACGTCAACTGGCTCGTCGTCATCCTCGACTTCGTCATCGGGCTCGCCGTGAGCGTCGCCTACTTCGTCTACCTCTGGACGGCGCAGCGCGCGACCCTCGGGATGCGCGTCATGAGCCTCCAGGTCGGCAACGAGACGAATGGCGCCACGCTCGGCCGTGACCAGGCGGTCCTCCGCTGGGCGCTGCTCTTCGGCCCCGCCGCCCTTTCGCAGGCGTTCTGGCCGGTCCCGGCTCTCGGCATGCTGCTGGGCCTCGCCTCGTTCGTGTGGTTCCTCGCGCTCCTCTTCACGACGTGGTCCAGCCCCACCAAGCAGGGCCTCCACGATCGCTACGCGCACACGATGGTGGTGAAGTCGGTCCGGACCGTCGCCTGACGGCTCTCCCCGCGCCCCCACTCGAGGGCCCCGTGCTCCGTCCGGAGCGCGGGGCCCTCGACACGTCCGCCTCACCCCGGCGCTTCGCGCGGGCCGGACCCGGCCCGGTCGTCCACGCCGGTTACCCACAGCGTGTCCACGGCGTGCTCAGCTTCGTGGACAACGCGCAGGCCGGCCGACCGAATCTCGTGGACAACCGCGTTGCGCTGCCCGCCCGCCGGCCCGTACTGTTCGTCTTGCCCGAAGGGGCCCGCAGGGACCGCGGGGGACGCGATCACATCAAGACCCCGGCCGAGATCACATCAACGCTCAGCGAGTCCCGGGTGAGGCAGCCGCCGCGATCACATCAAGGCGACGGCAGCGCCGCCGGCACTGGGAAGGGCGCCGCGATCACATCAAGGCGTCACGAGCAGAGCCGAGGCAGGTTCCTTCGGGCGCTTCCATGTCCGCCTCCGGGCGGACGCCGCTCGGCGGGACGCGACCGGCATCCCGGTGTCGGTACTCCCGTCGGGCGGGGGAAGCCTCCGCTCACCCTGTCTGCGGGCCTTCTGCCATGACGCACGACCACGCTGAGCCCATCCGTCCGGCCGACCTCCCGGCGCGTCTCGACGCGCTCGAGGCGGCGGTCCGGGCCCGGAGCGACGTCGTGCCGCGCGTCGGGATCGTGCTCGGCTCCGGACTCGGCGGGCTCGCCGACGAGCTGCACGACCCGGTCGCCATCCCGTTCGCGGACCTGCCGGGCTGGCCGGCCGCGACCGCGCCGGGCCACGCCGGCCGGCTCCTCCTCGGGGATCTCGCGGGCGTACCCGTCGCCATGCTCCAGGGGCGCCTCCACCTCTTCGAGGGCAACCACCCCGGGCTCGTGGTCCAGCCGGTGCTCCTCATGGGCCGGCTCGGGGCGCGCGTCATCGTCCTCACGAACGCGGCCGGCGGCCTCGACCCGTCGTTCGGAGCCGGGACGCTCATGGTCATCGCGGACCACATCAACATGACCGGCTCCACGCCGCTCCTCGGCCCGAACGCCGAGGAGATCGGCCCGCGGTTCCCCGACCAGACCGACTCCTGGAGCCCGCGGCTGCGGGAGCTGCTCCACGCGGCGGGTCGCGCGGAGGGGGTCGCACTGACGGAGGGCGTCTACGTCGGTCTCCTCGGCCCCACGTTCGAGACCCCCGCCGAGGTGCGGATGCTCCGCGGCTGGGGAGGCGATGCCGTCGGGATGTCGACGGTGCTCGAGGCGATCGCGGCGCGTTGGGCGGGGCTGGAGCTCTGCGGCGTGAGCCTCGTGACGAACCCCGGGGCCGGCTACGTCGGCCTGCCGCTCAGCCACGAGGAGACGCTCGAGGCTGGGCGCGTCGCGGGCCCCGATCTCGCCCGGGTCATCCGGCGCTTCCTGCGGGACCTTCCGGCCGCCTAGCGCGGGCGCTCCGGAGGCGTCGTCGTCGGCTCCTCGGCCGCCTCGGCCATCTCCGCGCCGGCCTTCGCTGCTCGGGCCTTCTCCGCCCATGCCCCCAGGACGCTGTCCCGGTGCGGCCGGATCGGGCAGTGCTCATCGCGATTGCCGGACTCGTCGCAGTAGCCGAGGGGGATGCACTTGGGGGCGAGGAAGGTCCCGAGGAACGGGCTGACCGCGAAGACCTCGTGGCGGATGAGCTGGAAGAGCCTCCGGATCTCCCATTGCGCCATCGTGCAGAGCCGGAGGCCGGACATGTGGATGAGGGCGCGGAGGTTCGCCGTCATGACGAGGTTCGTCCGCGTCGCGTTCGGGAGGGCGAAGCGTGCGTCCTCCCCGGGGATCCCCGCCTCGAGCAGCTCGCCGTACAGGCCGAGCGCGTCATCGGCGTGCTCCTCGAACCTGGCACGGAGCCCGGGGTCGCCCTCGGCGATCGTCGCCGGGAGCATCGTGGACGCGCCCCTGAGCTTCACGTAGCGCTGGCTCTGCTGGTCGAAGGCGACGCCCGCGCGGTGTCGCACGAGCTGGTGCGAGAGCGTACGCGAGACCCCGCTGATGCCGAAGGTGAAGACGATGTGCTCGATGGTGGACCCGTGCCCCGACTCGATGACGCGGGAGATGAGCTCGCGCTGCTTCGCCGGGTCCACCCGGCCGTCGAGGGCACGGGCCATGATGTCGTCCGGGTCGAGCTCGCTGTAGCAGGTCCGGCACGCCGTGTAGATGATGGGGACGTAGTAGCGATCGACGACCTCGCGGGTGGGGAAGAGGAGCGTCGCCCTGATCCCGAGGTCGTGACGCCCGGGGTTCTTCGGGATGCCCGTCCGCTCGCGCGTCGGGCCGCCGGGCGCGGGCGCCGGATCGCCGGGGAGGCGGGACGCGTCGCTCATCGGGCGAAGGATACCCTCCCGGATCGGGCGCCCGACGCCCGCTCTGCGTCGTGGAACCAGGCCCAGTAGAGGATCGTCGCGAGCGTGTAGAGCGTCGTTATCGTGACGAAGTTCACCGTGTAGCCGAGCTCGAACCCGAGCGTCGCCTGCAGGACGCTGTACCACGTGCCGGCGATGATCCAGCCGAGCGACCAGAGGAGGCTCTGGGCGGCCGCCAGGGTCGCCCGCTCGTCGCGGCGGACCATCTCCTGCGAGAACGCGTTCACCATCGGCGACCCGGCGTTCATGAGCGAGTTCCGCACCGTCAGGGCGAGGACGACCGTCCAGAGGAGCGGCGAGAACCCGAGGACGAGGATGAACGGGATGCTCGCGGCCTGGACGAGGACGACGGAGCCGACCTTCCCGACGCGGCGAGCGAGGAGTGGCTGGAGGAGGATCGCGATCGTCGTGCCCAGCGCAGAGATCGCGAACACGAGGTTGAGCGACGCGAGCGACAGCTGGAACTTCCCCTCGACGAAGACGTTGAGGAACGGGATCACCTGCCCGGCGCCGAGGGCGGTGAGGAAGCCCGGGATGAGCAGCTTCGCGAAGAGCCGCCGATCGTGGACGACGAGGCCGAACCGGGAGATGGTGCGCGGCCGGCTGCCCTCCCGGAGCGCGATCGGCTCGCCGGCCCACGCGTCGCCGGGACGCTGCTCGGCGGTGCGGGCCGCCGGTCGTCGCGGCCGATCGTCGCGCAGACGGAGGAGGGCGATGATCCCGAGCGCGCCGAAGACGACCATGAGCACGAGGAGGATCCGATACACGCCCGGGTCGCCCGAGCGGAGTCCCCAGGCGCTCGCCGCGACGACGGCGACGAGGCTGCCGAGGATCGCCGCCCCGACGCTCGTGACGGTCGTCATCGCGTACTGGACGGAGAAGAGCTCCGCGCGATGCTCGCGATGGCTGTGCTCGGTGAGGAATGGGACCGTGACGACGCCGAACGCCTGCTGGCCGGCCGCGAGGAGGGCCACGAGCGCGATGATGAGCAGCGGCGAGGAGGAGACGATGAGGCCGGCCGTCGCGAGCGTGGCAGCCAGGACGCCCACGATGAGGATCACCCGACGCCCGAACCGGTCAGAGGCGACGCTCGCCGGGAACGCGACGAGCATCGCGGCGGTCGACCCGATCGCGGCGACGATGCCGACGAACGCCGTCGAGTACCCGAGCGACGTCAGGTAGAGGTTGAAGTCGACCCAGTAGAGGCTCTGTGCGGCGCCGACGACGAGGGTGACGAGGAGGAAGACCCGGGCGTCGCGCTCGAAGCCGGCGTAGCTCGCGAGGAGCCCGCGGATCCGGCCCCCGCGGGCCTGTCCGCTCGTCGGGTCCGGCGTGCCCCCGGCCTCCCCAGTCAGTCCGGCCGCTCGATCCCGGCAAGCTCGTCGGCGAGCTCCACGAGCGCGGCGACGTACTGCTCCCAGTACTCCTCGTGGGCGTCGCGGTCGGCCGCCGTGAGCCCCGCCTCGGCCC
>JBAWVU010000089.1:0-8512 GCA_037147135.1 Chloroflexota bacterium | reverse complement strand
GGAGTGGGGGGTCGCCCTGCAGGCCGAGCACGAGCGCTACCTCTGCGAGGAGTACGCGAAGCGGCCGGTGGTGGTCGTCAACTACCCCAAGCAGATCAAGGCGTTCTACATGCGCCTCAACGACGACGAGCGCACCGTGGCGGCGATGGACGTGCTCGCTCCGGGCATGGGCGAGATCGTGGGCGGCAGCCAGCGCGAGGAGCGCCTCGACGTGCTCGATGCACGACTCCGCGAGACGGGGCTCGATACCGCGGCGTACTGGTGGTATCGCGATCTGCGCCGATACGGCACGGTGCCGCACGCCGGGTTCGGGCTGGGGTTCGATCGGGCGGTGGCCTACGCCACGGGGATGGCCAACATCCGGGACGTCATCCCGTTCCCGCGCACGCCCGCCAGCGCCGACTTCTAGCCGGACAGGCCGGGCGGCGCTCGGCGTTGCGGGGAGACGTCGACGTCACTCCGGCGCACCACTGGCGGCGAGGCGCCAGGCCGCGTCACCCCGCATCGTCGCCGGCGACGCAGGATCGCGCGGGCCCGCTGCTCCTTCCCAGGTCCGTGCCGAGTGGCCTCTCGACCGTGCCTTGTGGCCTCCCGGCGGTCCCGGATGGCCCTGTTGCGCGACCGGACCGGCACCTACGATGTCGCCGATCGCCGTGCTCCACGCGGGCCGGGTCACCGGACCGGTCTCTGGGGTACGGCCTCCGTTTGGAGGGTTTGATGACCACCGGCCTGGCGACGCCGCAGCCGCGCGACGAGGACCGGGACCTGATTGACCGTATCATCGGCGACCAGGCCGGACGCCCCGGCGCGCTGCTCGGCATCCTCGAGAAGCTGCAGGACCGCAACCCCCACAACTACCTCCCGATGGAGATGCTCGAGTACGTGGCTGCGCGCACGGGTGTCCCCCAGTCGCAGGTCTATGGCGTCGCGACCTTCTACGCGCTGTTCAACCTCGACCCGCAGGGCGCGAACACCGTGGCCATCTGCCGCGGGACCGCCTGCCACACCCGTGGATCGCGGGTGCTGCTCGAGCGCGTGAAGCTCCAGCTCGGCCTTCAGGAGACCGGCGAGGGCGCCGACAAGCTCTCGCTGACCACGCCGGACCGCCGCTTCACGATCCGAACCGTCGCCTGCTTCGGCCAGTGCGCGCTCGCCCCGGTGGTCGAGGTGAACCATGCGATCCGCGGGCACGTCAGGGAGCAGGCGTTGATCCGCGAGATCGAGATGCTGCGAAAGGAAGGCGCGCGATGATGATCCAGGACATCGCCGCCTTCGCCGCCGTGCGTGAGGCCGGCCTCGCGAAGCTGCTTCCGGGCAAGCCGCGCATCGCCGTCGGCATGGGCACGTGCGGCTCCGGCAACGGCGCCGAGGCCGTCTTCCACGCCCTGGCGTCCAAGATCGACGCCCGCGGCCTCGACGTGTACCTCGCGCCGGTCGGCTGCTTCGGCTTCTGCGCCGAGGAGCCGCTCGTCAACGTGTGGGTGCCCGGCCGCCCGCTGCTGATGCTGCGCCGTGTGCAGCCGAACCACGTCGACGAGATCCTGCACGCCCTCGACCGCGGCGAGCTGCCGCCGCCCGAGATCGTCATGTGCAAGATCGAGGAGTGGGACCACCTCACCGGCCACGTCAGGTACGGCTCCGGCTACCCGGAGGTGCCGAACTGGCGCGAGCTCCCGTTCTTCGATGGGCAGGTCAAGACCGTCCTGCGCAACTGCGGGCTGATCAACCCCGACGACATCGAGGAGTACATCGCGATCGGCGGGTACCAGGCCCTGTACAAGGTCCTGATCGACCAGGACCCCGTCGGTGTGATCGAGCAGATCAAGGCTGCGAAGCTGCGCGGTCGCGGTGGCGCAGGCTTCCCCACCGGGAACAAGTGGGAGTTCCTGCAGAGGGCGGCCGACCCCGAGAAGTACATCGTGTGCAACGCGGACGAGGGCGACCCGGGCGCGTACATGAACCGGAACGAGATCGAGTCCGACCCCCACGCACTCCTCGAGGGCATGCTGATCGCCGGCTACGTCACCGGTGCGCCGAAGGGGATCATCTACGTGCGCGCCGAGTACCCGCTCGCGGTGCTGCGCCTCGAGCGCGCGATCGAGCAGGCGCGAGCCTACGGCCTCCTCGGCGACAACGTGTTCGCGCGCGGCTTCGCGTTCGATATCGAGATGGTCGAGGGCGCCGGCGCCTTCGTGTGCGGCGAGGAGACGGCGCTGATCGCCTCGCTCGAGGGGCACACGGGCCGGCCGCGGACGCGCCCGCCGTTCCCAGCCCAGAAGGGCCTGTACGGCAAGCCGACCAACATCAACAACGTCGAGACCTGGTACAACATCGCGCCGATCGTCACCAAGGGGGCGGCCTGGTTCACCGAGACGGGCAGCGCCAAGAGCCCGGGCACCAAGGTCTTCTCGCTGGTCGGGAAGGTGAAGAGCACCGGGCTGGTCGAGATGCCGCTCGGCACGCCGCTCGCCAAGTTCATCTACGACGTCGGCGGGGGCGGCACCAACGGCCGCGACATCAAGGCTGTGCAGACGGGCGGCCCATCGGGCGGCTGCATCCCGGTGGAGATGTTCGACACGCCGGTCGACTACGAGACACTCGCCCAGCTCGGCTCGATCATGGGTTCGGGCGGCATGGTCGTGATGGACGAAGACAACTGCATGGTGGACGTCGCCCGCTACTTCATCGAGTTCACACACTCGGAGAGTTGCGGGAAGTGCGTTCCCTGCCGCGTTGGCCTCGACAAGGCGCTGCGTGTCCTCGACCGCTGCACCCTCGGCAAGGCCACCTTCGAGGAGCTCGAGGGGCTCGACGAGCTGTGTCGCATGGTCCGCGACACCTCGCTGTGCGCGCTCGGCCAGAGCGCACCCAATCCCGTGCTCACCACCATGCGCCACTTCCGCCACGAGTTCGAGGACCACATCCTGGCGAACCGCTGCGCCGCCGGCGTGTGCGAGGACCTGGAGCTCTCGCCATGCGAGAACTCCTGCCCGCTGCACATGAACATCCCGCGCTTCCTGCAGCTGTACAAGGAGGGGCGGATCGAGGACGCCTTCCTCTCCGTCATCCTGGACAACCCGCTGCCGGCCTCGACGGGGCGCGTATGCCAGCATCCCTGCGACGACCGCTGCCGCCGCGCCGCCGTGGACGAGGCGGTGAACATGCGCGACGTGCACCGCCTGATCGCCGACGACGTGCTGCTCTCCGACAGGTTCGACCCCATGGTCGACCGCGTGCTCGAGCGCAGGCTCGAGCCGACCGGGCGTGAGGTCGCGATCGTCGGCGCCGGCCCGGCCGGGCTCGCGTGCGCGTTCTATCTCGCGCTCCTGGGCCACAGCGTGACCGTCTACGACTCGCGCCCCGCGGCCGGCGGCATGCTGCGCTATGCGCTGCCGGAGTACCGGTTGCCGAAGGCCGTGCTCGACAGGGAGATCGAGCTGATCGAGCGTCTGGGTGTGAAGTTCCAGTTCAACGTCGACCTCGGCGAGTCCATCGCGCTCAACGAGGTGGCGCGCCAGTACGATGCCGTCTTCCTCGCGATCGGCACCTGGAAGGAGGGCTGGGTCGACCTGCCTGGCACCGAGCTCGCAGGCGTGATCCCGGCGCTGCCGTTCCTGGAGGGCGTGTCGCGCGACCAGCACATCCCGGTCGGGAAGAAGGTTGTCGTGATCGGCGGCGGCAACGCTGCCATCGACTCTGCGCGCACGGCGCGCCGGCTGGGCGCGGACGTGACGGTCGTCTACCGACGCGAGCGCAAGGACATGCCGGCGATCCCGGAGGAGATCGAGGCCGCCGAGCACGAAGGCGCGAAGATCGCCTATCTCGCCGCCCCAAAGCGCATCGTCGGCGACGCGAACGGCCAGGTGCGCGCGATCGAAGCGGTCAGGACGAAGCTCGGCGAGTTCGACACCTCGGGCCGGCGCCGGCCGGTGCTGACGGGCGAGGTGATCCGCTTCGAATGCGACACCGTGATCCTCGCCGTGGGCGAGAAGGTCGACCCCGACTTCCTCAAGGCCACGGGCCTGAAGATGCAGGAAGCCGGCACGATCGAGGTCGACCGCTACTCGCTCGAGACCAGCCGTGAGTGCTTCTACGCTGGTGGCGACCTGATCGCCGGCGCCTCGAACGTCTCGAGCGCCATGGGTTACGGCAAGAAGGCCGCCCGTAGCATCGACACAAAGCTGATGGGGCAGGAGCGCTTCCCGAACCTGTTCCCCGAGTTCGACTACCAGATGGAACCGCCGGAGCCGCAGGCCGAGTGCGGTCGCCACGTGCCCGCTGAGATGCCCGCCGCCGAGAGGGTGCTCTCGTACGCCGAGGTCTCGCTCGGCCTCTCGCCCGTTGCGGCCCTGGAAGAGACATCCCGCTGCCTGCGCTGCGACATCCGCAGCGTCGAGAGATACGGAGGAGCGCGGTGACCGAGAAGGTGAAGGTCCGCATCGACGGCGAGGTGATCGCGGCCACCGCCGGCCAGACGATCCTCGAGGTCGCGCGAGCCAACAACACCTATATCCCGGCCCTCTGCTACATGGAGGGTCTCAGCGCGGTCGGCGCCTGCCGGCTGTGCATGGTGGAGATCTCGGGCGTGGGGCGGCTGCAGCCCGCCTGCACAACCCCTGTGGCGGAGGGTCTGGCGGTCGTCACCAGCTCGCCGCAGCTCCAGTCCTATCGGAAGATCGCGCTCGAGCTGCTGTTCTCGGAGCGCAACCACATCTGCGCTGTGTGCGTCTCCTCCGGGCACTGCGAGTTGCAGTCCCTCGCGCAGGACCACGGGGTGACGTACGTGCGCTACCCGTACAGCTACCCGCGGCTCGCGGTCGACACCTCGCACCCGCGCTACGTGCTGGACCACAACCGCTGCGTGCTGTGCTCGCGGTGCGTCCGCGCGTGCGCGGAGATCGAGGGCGCCCACGTGTGGGACATCGCCGGTCGCGGCACCCAATCCATGCTTGTCTGCGAGCTGAAGCGGCCGTGGGGTGATGCCACAACCTGCACGAGCTGCGGCAAGTGTGTGCAGGCCTGCCCGACCGGCGCGATGGCCGAGAAGGGCTGGGGGGTGGAGGAGATGACGAAGCACAAGGCCGTCGTCAGCCGCCTCACCTCCATGCGGGAGGCCAACTGATGGACAGGGTGAGGATCGGCACCTGCTGGCTCGACGGCTGCTCGGGCTGCCACATGTCGCTGCTCGACGTCGACGAGGGCATCGTCGCGGTGCTCAAGAGGGCCGACATCGTGTTCGGTCCGCTGGTCGATGCGCAGGAGTGGCCCGAGGGTGTCGACGTGGCCGTCATCGAGGGCGCGGTCAGCAGCACGGACGACCTCAAGCTTGCCCAGACCGCCCGCGCGCGCAGCCGGATCGTGGTCGCGCTCGGCGACTGCGCGGTGACGGGCAACGTGCCGTCGATGCGGAACGGCATCCCCGTCCGGAAGCTGCTCGAGCGCGTCTACGTGGAGGGCGCCACCGCGCAGCCCGGCGTGCCGACCGATGGCGTGCCCGCGCTGCTCAAGCAGGCGGGGCCGCTGCACGAGTCGATCAAGGTCGACATCCACGTCCCAGGCTGCCCGCCCAAGCCCAACGCGATCCTGCTGGTGCTGAGCGAGCTGCTCGAGGGCCGCATGCCGGATCTCGGATCCAAGCTCCGGTTCGGGTAGAGCGGGACCGTGGCGACCAGGAAGACGACGTCGGAGACGGCGAGGCGCGCGCCGCGCGCCCCGAAGGGCCAAGCGCCAGTCGTGGAGACGCTCGCAGCGCAGCCGGCGGGGGCCAGGAGACCAGTCATGGGCACAATCACGATCGATCACGTCACGCGGATCGAGGGCCACGCCACGATCACGATAAAGCTCGACGACGCGGGGAAGGTGACCGACTCGCAGTTCCATGTCACCCAGGTCCGCGGCTTCGAGAAGTTCACCGAGGGGCGGCCGTACTACGAGATGCCGTCCATCACGTCGCGGATCTGCGGCATCTGCCCGGTGAGCCACCTGCTCGCCTCGGTGAAGGCGTGCGACGAGATCATGGCCGTGCGCATCCCGGAAGCCGCCGCGAAGCTGCGCGAGTTGCTGCACTGCGCGCAGATCGTGCAGTCGCACGCCCTCTCGTTCTTCCACCTCTCGGCGCCCGACCTGCTGCTCGGCATGGACTCCGATCCCGCCCGGCGCAACATCGCGGGGCTGCTCGAGGAGCACCCGGACGCCCTCCGCGACGGGATCGCGCTGCGCAAGTTCGGCCAGCAGGCGATCGAGCGGCTCGCCAAGGAGCGCGTGCATCCCTCGTGGACCGTGCCCGGCGGCGTCAACGCCCCGCTCGACCCGCACGCGCGGGAGAAGATCCTCGACGAGCTGCCCGCGGCCGTCACGATCGTGAAGCGTACGCTCGCGTTCTGGAAGAAGACGGTCGATGGCTTCCCGAATGAGATCGACTCCTTCTCCAACTTCCCCACGATGTACTGCGGCCTCGTCGGACCGGACGGATCGCTGCGCCTGTACGACGGGAACCTGCGCTTCGTCGGCCCCGATGGCGCCATCGTCGCCGACCAGGTGAGGCCCACCGACTACGCGACCTACATCGGCGAGGCAGCACTCGCGGACTCCTACCTCAAGGCACCGTACTACCGGCCCATCGGCTTCCCCGACGGCATCTACCGGGTCGGTCCGCTCGCTCGCCTGAACGTGGCCGACCGCTGCGGGACGCCGGAGGCCGACGTGGAGCTCGAGGAGTTCCGGGGGCGTTTCGGTCGGATCGTCCAGAGCGGCTTCCACTACCACTACGCGCGCCTGATCGAAGCCCTCTATGCGCTCGAGCGCATGCAGCAGCTGCTCGACGATCCGGCCATCCTCGGGACCAAGGTCCGCGCTCACGCGGGGGTCAACTCCCTCGAGGGCGTCGGGATCATCGAGGCGCCGCGCGGCACGCTCATCCACCACTACAAGGTGGACGACAACGGTGCCATCACCTGGGCCAACCTGATCGTCGCCACGGGCCACAACAACCTCGCCATCGGCCGCGGCGTGCTGCAGGTCGCCAGGCGCTTCGTCGATGGCAACAAGATCCAGGAAGGTGCCCTCAACCGCGTCTCCGCCCTGGTTCGCGCCTACGACCCCTGCCTCAGCTGCTCCACGCATGCCCTGGGCACATTCCCGGTGGTCCTGGAGCTGCGGGGGCCGGACGGCCGGCTGCTGGACGCGGTGGGACCCACGTAGTCTCGGCCCGCGCCCGCGCTTCGGCCAGCTCGACGTCGAGTCAGACTGCCTGGCGCTGCCGCGCGACCCACCCTTGGGCGGATGACGCCCGTCAGCCCCCTTGCGCGGCGGTCATGAACGAGACGGCCCAGCGCGCCCACTGCTCCGGGCAGGTGTCGACCACTTCGCCATGCCTGGCACCCTGGCAGATCTCGAGGCCGATGGGCACGCCTGCCTCGAGGGCGGCGCGCAGGTTGCGCTCGGCGCTCTCGCTGGGTCGATCGACGGTGTCCGCCGAGCCGTGGATCAGGAGGACCGGCCGATCACCGATGCGGGTGATGGTGCGCACCGGGTCGACCGTGGTGACGTCCGCCCCGATCCTGAGCGATACGCCGGTGATGATCGCCCACGAACCCGGCCACGCCGGATGGCCCCTCTCCGTCTCGAGGATGTTGCCCACCTGGGCAGACAGCGTGGCATGCATCGAATCGAGGACGAGCGCCCGGACGCGCGGGTCGTCGCCGGCCTCGGCGACGGCCGTGGCGGCGCCGTTCGAGTTGCCCATGACGCCGATCCAGGCCGGGCCCTTGACGCGAACCAGCCAGTCGATCATCGCCCGCAGGTCCGATCGCTCCCGGAGGCCCGACGTCGAGTCGGCAGCCCCGCTCCGCCCACTGTTGCGAAGGTCGAGGAGCACCAGGTTGTACGCGTCGTGGAACGGCGGTGCGTACTTCAGGACGCCGCTCTTGTTCGTCTTGCCCCCGTGCACGAGCACCACGGTCGGCCCGGTCGGCCCGGTCCCGCCTGCCGCGGGGATGTACCAGCCGGCGATCGGGACGCCGTCGGGCGAAACGACCTCGCTGCCGGCGGTCGCACCCTGCGAGCTGCAGTCGCGCATGTCCGGGTTCTCGGCGACGAGGCGGAGGTCGTCGGCCCTGTCGTAGTTGATCGCTTCGTAGTCCCAGCCGAACCGCGTACCCGGCGTCTCGCACGCCGTCGACGGCTCGGCCGGGTCGACGAACTCCGCGGATCCCAGCGCGCCGACGTATCCGGAGTACCCGGCAACGCCGACGAGCACGACCGCGACGGCGGCCACGGCAAGCCATCGTCGAGCCGGCCGTATCCCGCGCCACGCCGTCCGGGCGGTGGCCCATGGGTCGCGGCGCCATCCGATCGCGGTGCCGACGGCGAAGGCCACGCTCATCAGCGCGGCCTCCACGACGGCCGAGACGACCCAGAACGGGCCAGGGCGGGTCACCCCGAGCAACGCGGCGAGCGCGCAGGACGCCGCGACGCCGATTGCGATGCCCCTCGAAGTCCGGCCCGACGTGGT
>JBAWVU010000088.1:0-8553 GCA_037147135.1 Chloroflexota bacterium | reverse complement strand
ACGACCGCTACATCGTCGACTACCTGGTCGAAGAGGTCCTGCAGCGGCAGCCCGAACATGTCCGGAGCTTCCTGCTGGAGACATCGATCCTGGACCGACTGAGCGGCTCGCTGTGCGATTCCGTCACCGGCCAGGACGGCGGCACGGCCATGCTCGAGGCGCTCGACCGGGCGAACCTGTTCCTCGTCCCGCTCGATGACCGCCGCCACTGGTACCGCTACCACCACCTGTTCGCCGACGTGCTGCGGGCGCGCCTGCTTGCCGAGCGGCCCGAGCTGGCGCCCGAGCTGCACCGGCGGGCATGCACGTGGTACGAGGGGGACGGCGATCGCTCCGAGGCGATCCGCCACGCGATGGCGGGCGGGGACCTGGCGCGGGCGGCGGACCTGGTGGAGCTCGCGATACCGGCGACGTTCCAGAAGGATCAGGCGGCCACCGTGCGCCGGTGGCTTGAGGCACTTCCCGACGAGCTGCTCCGGGTCCGGCCCGTGCTGAGCGTCGCGTATGCCGCGACGCTCCTGGACGGAGGCAGGATCGAAGCCGTTGAGGTCCGACTGCGGGACGCCGAACGGTGGCTGGACGCGACGGCCGACAGGCCGGAGGGATCGGGGGCCCCGGCGACTGCGATGGTCGTCGTCGACGAGGAAGGATTCCGCCGTCTGCCGGGTTCGATCGCCCTCTACCGTGCGGCCCGGGCCATGGCCATCGGCGACGTGACCGGCACCATGACCCATGCTCGGCGGGCGCTCGACCTCGTCGGCGAGGACGATCAGATCGGGCGTGGTGCGGCAGCGGGATTGCTGGGACTCGTTGCCTGGGCGAGTGGGGATCTCGAGGCAGCGCACCGTTGGTACGCCGAGAGCATGGCGAACCTCGAAGAGGCGGGAGACGTCTCTTCCGTCATCGGCGGCGCCATCGTCCAGGCCGACATCCGGATCGCCCAGGGTCGTCTCCGCGATGCGATGCGCAGGTACGAGCGGGGACTGCGGCTTGCGACCGAACATGGCGCGCCCGCGATGCGGGGGGCGGCGGACATGCACACAGGCATGAGCGAGCTGTTCCGCGAGCGCAACGACCTCGAGGCCGCGTCTCGGCACCTGGTAGCGGGCGCCGAGCTGGGGGATGAGAACGGCCTGCCGCAGTATCCCTACCGGTCGCGTGTCGCGGCGGCCCGGATCCGACAGGCAGAGGGCGATCCCGATGGCGCGCTCGAGCTCCTCGACGAGGCCGAGCGCCTGTATGCGAGCAACTACTCCCCCGATGTGTGCCCGGTCGCCGCCGTGAAGGCGAGAGTGTTGATCGCCCAGGGGAACTTGTCGGCGGCGTGGGCCTGGGCGCGGGAGCATGGCGTCGCGGCCGCGGACGAGCTCAGCTACCTCCACGAGTTCGAGCACGCCACCGTGGCGCGGTTGCTCCTCGCGCAGGGGATGCGAGACCGCGCCGACGACAGGATCGCTGCGGCTGCCGAGCTCACGGAGCGCCTGCTGGCAGCGGCGGATGACGGCGGACGGAACGGGAGCGCGATCGACATCCTCGTCGTGCAGGCGCTCGCCCGTCATGCCAGCGACGATCCGGCGGGTGCGCTCACCTCTCTGGCACGCGCGGTGGGCCTGGCTGAGCCAGAGGGCTACATCCGCGTCTTCATCGACGAAGGGCTGCCCATGACGGCGCTGCTGAAGCTGGCGGCGAAGGGCCGGAAGGCTCCGGGCTATGTGCGCCGACTTTTGGCCGATTCCGTCACGGCAGAGGGACGAGCGACCGTCGGACAGCCGCTGATCGAACCACTCAGCGAACGGGAGCTCGAGGTCCTGCGCCTCCTGGGCAGCGAGCTCGATGGCCCGGATATCGCGCGCGAGCTGGCGGTGTCGTTGGCCACGGTGCGGACGCACACGAGGAGCATCTACGCCAAGCTCGGCGTGAACAGCCGTCGCGCTGCCGTCCGCCGCGCCGCCGAGCTCGGCCTGCTCTCGCGCACCCGGGGCCGCGGACCCACCGCGTAGTCCGTCGCGCACGGGTGCCCCCGGTCGCGGCCACGCACGGGGATACGGACCCCGGGTTCCGCTCGTCTCGATGACGATCCATCACCCCGCTCATCACGTATGTCGATGCGCGCTCATCACATCCGCCTCCAGGGTGTGTCCAGTGACTCCGGTCGGTGTCGCCGGCCGGAGGTCCAGATGACGACACGCACGAGGAGCGGCATGACCGAACGACACACCTCCAGCGGCGATCGCCCCGAGGCCGGGCGCTACGAGATCCGGCTCACGGGGCACCTTGACGCGCACTGGGCCGCGTGGTTCGACGGGCTGACCGTCAGCCATGGAGGCGACGGGACCACGCTCATCAGCGGTCCGATCGCCGATCAGGCCGCGCTCCACGGGCTGCTCCAGCGAGTGCGGGACCTCGGCCTGCCGCTCGTCTCGGTCACCCGGGACGAGACCGACCCCCCGACGACGCTCGGGACAGGCCAGGCCGATGTGGCAGATGCCGATTCGGACGCTGGCGTGGGCGGCTTGTCCACGGCAGCGTCCACGACGACAGGGAGATAGAGCATGGATACGAACCGAACGATCGCCGCGGCCACGGAGAATCCGGGCATGAGTGCGGATCGGAAGACCGCCATCTGGATCGGCGTGCTGTACATCATCGGAACGGTCGCCCTGGTCCTCAGCCTGGCCGTGACGGGTGGGGTCCTGGCAGGCTCGGCCTACCTGGCCCAGGTCGCCGGGCAGCCGAACCAGGTGGTCGTCGGCGCCCTGCTCGTCCTGCTGGCGGGCTTCGCGCTCGCGATGGTCCCGGTCGTGTTCTGGCCGGTCGGCAGGCGGTACAACGAGACGCTGGCCATGGGCTACGTCGTCTTCCGGGGCGGGATCGAGACGATCCTCTACATCGCCACCGCCCTCGGGTGGCTCCTGCTGATCGCCCTCAGCACACAGCCGGATGCGGGGCCGATCGCCGGCCTCGTGCGCACCATAGAGGCCGTGGCCTGGGACCAGCTGGTCGCCATCCCGTTCGCTCTCGGCGCGCTGATGTTCTACGTCCTGCTCTACCAGTCGCGGCTCGTGCCCCGGTGGCTGTCCGCCTGGGGGCTCGTGGGCGCCGCGCTCTACGTCGTCCCGCCGCTCGGGAGCATGTTCGGGCTCTCGCTCGGCATCCTCATGGCCCCGCTCGCCGTGCAGGAGATGGTCCTGGCGGTGTGGCTGATCGCCAGGGGCTTCAGCCCATCGGCCATCGCCGCCGAGTCTGCTGGTGAGACGTCGACGTGGCAGGCCACTGATCGGAGCACCGTCTCGGCGATGTAGGTCGGCGATCCGGCTCCTCGCGACGAGAGGGACCCCGCTTCGGACCAGCACATGCGCCGAAGCGAGGTCCCTCAGTGTCCGGCGGTGTTCAGGAGCGCCTCGAGGCCGTCGAGGATCAGGTCCAGCCCGAACTCGTAGTCGACCGGGACGCCGCCCGGGGCCGTCGTCACCATCTCGGCCATGGCGACGAAACTCGGGTATTCGCCCACGGGAAGAGCTCGCGCGAGGGTCGCCGCCTGCTCGGGAACGCTGTCCATGTCGAACGGCCAGGCCACCTCCTGGAGCGCGAAGCCGTACGTGTAGCTGTCAAGCGTCATGATCGACCGAAGGACCATCGGCATCGCGAATCCCGCGCCAGAGAGGACGCCGATCACCGCGTCGAGGTAGCGCAGCCTCGCAGGACCGGCGTCGCGGCGGGACTCGATGAGGCTGCTGGCCCAGGGGTGGCGCACGAGGACCTGGTGGGCCGAGATCGCGCTCCGCCGGATGGCCGACTTCCAGTCGACGTCCCCGGAAGGAGCCTCGAAATCGCCCGTGACGAGGTCGGCCATGCCGTCGAGGATGTCGTCCTTGTTGGCCACGTGCTTGTACAGCGACATCGCCTCGACCCGGAGCACCTGGCCGAGCTTGCGCATCGAGACCGACTCGAGGCCGCCTTCATCGGCCAGGCGGATGGCGGCCCGCAGCACCCGGTCCCGGCTGAGCGGCCTCCGGCGTGGCGCGGTCCGATCTGGCGGCGTCGGCGGCTTCGACATCGGAACCTCATCCTCAGCACTTGACAGGCTTACGGTGTAGTCGTAGGCTTACACCGTTGGCTTACAGTGTAGCAGGCCGAGGATCGGGCCACATGCGTCCCGCCACCAGCCGAGGAGGCACCGATGTCGATGCAACTGGCGACCATCGCAGGCGCCCTGTTCGTGGGACTCGTGGCGATCGCGCTCATCGTCGTGCTCGGGTGGCGAGCGAAGTCCCCGATCGTGTTCCGCCCGCTCATCCGACTGCAGCGCGCCATCATCAATCCCCGCCAGATGCGGTCGGCGGGCCAGCCGGGAGCGTCCACAGCGGTGATCCGGCATCGAGGCCGGACGTCGGGCCGCGCCTTCGAGACGCCCGTCGGCGTCGTGGCCACCGATGACGGCTTCGTGATCGCGCTCGTATACGGATCGCGCACCCAGTGGCTCAGGAACGTGCTGGCGAACGGGTCCGCCACCATCGAGCACGAGGGGCAGTCGTTCCAGGTCGACCAGCCGGAGATCGTCCCCATGCAGGCGGTCGCGGCTCGCTTCGCGGCCGGCGACCAGCGAGGCTTCCGTTGGCTCCGCGTCGACCAGGCCCTCCGGGTTCGCCGGGTCGAGCGGAGAGATGCCGGAGAGCGGTTCACTGACGCGGGACGTAGCGATGGCGCCACAGGTCCCTCGGTCGATACGGCCCGGTCGATGGGGGCTCAGCATGTCTGATGAGCAGTGCGCCGTGGTCAGGGGCTTTCGCCCCGATGATCGCGATGCAGCCATCCGGGTGCTGGCTGCGTCGTTCGCGGGCTTCGGCCCGGTGGGCCAGGTGGTCGGCGACGACGACAAGGCGCAAGACCGACGTCGCAGATGGCTTGAGCCGCGGGTCGCGACCGGCGGCTGACCGCGGGGCCGCCAGGAGCGGGGGGCGGCGCGCGGCTCCTCCACGGGATCGGCCGTCTCGCTGCCGCTCGATCCGCGTGAACCCGTGCGGCCGCGTCGGGTTGACGGCCGGTCGCACGGGCGACGGATGGCCGAGCTGATGGCGGCGTGCTGGCCGACGGCGGAGCTCGACCCACAGGCCACCGACCCGATGCGGGAGTCCGCACGCATCTGGCTCCGGTCGGTCAGTCGGAGCCGTCGTGTCGGGGCTTGCGTCTGTGTCGCGGCGAGGATGATCGCGGCCCAGCCGTCGACGCAGGACGGCGTCGGCGACCGGACTGGGCGACACAAGCGACCCCCGGCCGCCGGGCCGATCGTCCGGACGCCCTGCCCCGCGGTATGCGGCCGCTGCGCTTCGCGGCGGCTCGGCGAACCTGCCGTCTTGTGGACGGCCGATGTGGCTGCCTATGATGGAACCAGCGCCGGCATAGCGGCGCGGCTCACGGGGCGGGCAGGGAAAGTTCGACGTGCGGGCCACGGCGCCGCGAGATCGGGCGCGTCGGTGGGAGGGCTACCGATGACCGGGCGATCCGCCCTGCATTCCCTGGCGGCACGGCCGCTCATCGGCGCGGCGGTGCTTGCGCTGCTCGTCTCGACGGTCCCGCTCGCCACCGTCCGGGCGGCGACCCGGCTGGGGATCTACACACCATGCTGGGCCCTGGGCACCTCCTCCCTGGAGGTGCGGGCGTACGACGGGTTCACCGAGGATTACGCCTACCGGGGCACGGTGCACATCGCGAGCAGCGACACGCGGGCCACCCTGCCGGCCGACTACACGTTCACCGCGGCCGACGCCGGGACCCACACGCTCACGGTGACCATGCGCACGTCCAGCGCCCAGAGCATCATCGTGACCGATGTCGCGGATCCAGGGCTGACATTCCGTCAAGAGTGCTCGGTCCCGGCCGACCCACCGTCGCGCCTCGGCGTCATCCAACAGCCGGCAGATGCGGCAGCCGGTGCGGTCCTGTCGCCCGACCCGGGCTTTCGGATGGAGGACCAGTACGGGAACCAGGTGATGGACCCGGCCACGACCATCACGCTCGTGCTGGTGAACGGGATCGGGACCGGATCGCTCACCTGCGCCGGAGGGCTTTCGAAGGCTCCAAGGGCAGACGGCGAGTACTACTTCTCCGGCTGCGCGATCAGCGCGCCCGGCACCTACCAGATCCGCGCCACGGCCCCCGGTCGGGAGGCCGTGGAGACGCGGTGGATCACGATCAGCGGCCCGGTCGTTCGCGCCGACCACTTCCTGCTCGTCGGCGACGACCCCACCGGGACCGGGACCTGGGCCGAGGACACCTCCCACCGGGTGGTGGTGTACCCGCTGCTGCCGGACGGGACGGTTGACCTGGCGTACCGCGGCACCATCCACTTCACCAGCACGGACTCATCGGCGACCCTTCCCGCCGACTACTCGTTCACCGCCGCAGATGCCGGCTACCACGCGTTCGACGTGATGTTCGGGAGCGTGGGCCCGCAGACGCTCGTGGTCACCGACGCGGCGGATTCGACCATCCTCGGCAGCCTCCCGGTGAGCATCGTCATGGCGTCACCCCCTTCCACCGCGACGCTCGATCTCGGGACAACGACCCCGGCCATCACCTGGGGCGGGTCGGCCGTCCTCAACCTCGGCTTCTCGAGCGGCGGAGAGGGCGCCACGATCGGGCTCTACCGCATCGCGCGCGGCTCGGCCGAGTGGGTCCGCATCGCGACCCTCTACGCCGACACTGCGGGCAAGGCGACCTTCAGCGACCAGCCCGCGCTGATCAGCACCTACAGCGCCGTCTGCGAGGCGGGCTGCCCGGGCGGCGCGGCGCGGATCGACAGCAACCCGGCGGTGGTGAACGTCCGGTACTCGGTGTCGCTGTCCCCGGTCGGAAGCGGCCACGTCGCCCGAGTCAGCCGGGGAGCGCTCGTCACGTACCGAGCCACCGTACGCCCGGTCGTGTCCACGCCCCGGCCGCGGGTCACGTTCCTCGTCTACCAGAAGGTCCGCGGCCTCTGGGTCCTGCGCACATCCGCGACGCGCACGGTGGGCGCGTCCGGGGCCGCGTCGTACGCTCGCCGGTGGTCGACGCGCGGCGAGTGGTACGTCCGGGCCCGGGTCCTGACGGACACGTTCAACCTGGCCAACTCCTCGGCCATCGAGCGGGTGATCGTGCGATGAGGCCTCGGCCGGCCATTCGCCGGCCGAGGCATGCGGCCCCGGTACGCTAGTCGCAGGCGAAGGTCCCCTCGACGGGCCCGCCGCTGATCGTGTCCGTGCCGGAGAAGGTCCCGGCCATGCCCGACCCGAGGGAGCCGGCCTGGTCGTCGCTGAGGGTCCAGTAGACACCGCCTGAGCGCCCTTGGGCGCTACTGACCTTGTCGGCGCTCACGATCACGTCGAGGAAGTCGCCCTGGCCCGCCTGGCCCGCGTTGTAGTCCCCGGCGGTGACCTCCCAGCCCAGCACGCCGGCGTTCTCGCAGTCGCCGCCGGAGAGGTTGACCGTGTTCCCCTTGAACGTGATCGTCGCGGTCGCGTTCCCCCCGCCACCACCGGACGTCGTCGCCGTCTGTCGATCGCCACCGTCGGGCGACACGGGCGTCGCGCCGGCACCCCCGCAGCCCGCCGCTACGGCCACGGCGACCATCAAGGTGAGTCCGATCCTGCGCATCGGAATCCTCCACATCTCCCGGCCCGCCGGCCTCCGGGGATGCCACTCGGCACTGCGACGGGGAACACGATGCACCGAAGGGTCGCGCGATGCCTGTTCTGCCCGCCCCGCCATCGGCCGGCATGGCCACCACGGCATTGTCCCTCTTCTGAGGCCCCGGAATGAGCCCTGAGGTGTCCGGGGCATGGCGGACATGTGCGAGGGTGAAGGCTCTTTCCGGTCCCGTTCCACGGGTGGACGACGATCGCGGCACATCATCACTTCGCGCGTGGCCTGGGCACGACGCACACCCACGAATAGGCCTCGGAGCCTGTGTCGGCAAGCGTGCGGCCGAAGCTGCGGCGATGGCCGCGTGCCCGTCGTGAAGGCTCCGGCCGGTGATCGGGCCGGGATCGCGACGTGACGGGGCGACGCCCACGACCCTCGTCCTCGCCGGCGCCCGGTGCGGCGCTGGGATCCTCATCCCGGCCTCATCGAGAGAAGAGGAGCGAGCAACCTGATCACGTCAAACTGGAAGGGAGTTTAGACGCAGGTTGACGAACGCTCGCGTGGCAAGGCGGCATACTGCGGCTGAAGCCCGCACGCTGGCTGGCCGCGACTGACGTGGCAGAGGAGGACCCGGAGTGGGATCGAAGCCCAGGATGGCCACCGACATCCCCGCATCGATCACGACGCCGGACAGCGTCGAGACGCGGCTGGGCACGCTCCGGTTCTTCGACGGCTTCCCCGACGCCGCGACCGTGCAGACGGTCTACGACAACCTCGACTTCCAGCGCGGCGTGCAGGCGTTCCTCGCCGCGCTTCCTGCCGCGGACACCTGCGCGCTGCGCGAGGGCTACCGGACCGTCGGTCCCGACAACCAGACCCTGCTCATCACCGAGTCGCTGATGGACTCGCACCTGCTGTACTTCGTGGCCAACA
>JBAWVU010000087.1:0-8589 GCA_037147135.1 Chloroflexota bacterium | reverse complement strand
AGTGGGACGCGCTCGTCGCGGCGAACCCCCGCGGCAGCTACCTCCAGACGCGCGGGTGGGGGACGGTGAAGGCGGCGAATGGCTGGGACGCGCGGCTCGTGGTCGCGGAGGCACCCGACGGGCCGATCGGCGCGCAGGTCCTCCTCCGGCGGCCCCGACCCATGCCGTGGACATTCGGCTACGCGCCCCGCGGCCCGGTGGCGTCGTCCTGGACGGAGGAGTCGCTGCGCGACTTCGCCATCGCGATCAGGGCCGAGGCGCGGATCTCGATCGCGCGGCTCTCGCACGTCCGCATCGACCCCGAGGTCGAGCTGGACGGCCCCGACGACACCGACGGCGCCGCGCGGCGGTCGCTCGTCGCGGCCGGCTTCCGGCCGGCGCCCCCCATCCAGCCCGACCGGACGCGGATCATCGACCTTCGCCCGCCCGAGGAGGCACTCTGGGGCGACCTGCGGAAGAAGTGGCGCCAGTACGTGAACAAGGCCCGCTCCGAGGGCGTGACGGTCCGCGCGGCCGAGGACGACGAGCTCGACCGGTTCTACGGGATCTACCGCGAGACGGCGGACCGTGCGGGGTTCCTCATCCGGACGCTGCAGGCATACCGCGACGTGTGGGAGGCCTTCCGCCCGAGCGGCCGCGCGACGCTCCTGTTCGCCGACGACCGGGACGGGACGCCGGTCGCGACCCTGTTCCTCGTCTCCTCGGGACCGCGGGTCGTCGAGCCGTACGGCGGGATGACGGCGACCGGGGCGCTGCTCCGCGCCAACTACCTGCTGAAGTGGGAGGCGATCGTGCGTGCGCGCGCAGCCGGCGCGACGAGCTACGACCTGTGGGGACTCGCACACGCCGGGATCGAGCACTTCAAGACGGGCTTCGGGGGGCGCGAGATCCGGTACATCGGGGCGTGGGACCTCGTGCTCTCGGGAGCGGGGCGACACGCGTACGAGCTCGGCCAGGGCATGCGCGTGCGCCTCGCGCGTCGGCGGGCCGGACTCGATCGCGAAGGGCCGGCCGCGGCCGGTGCCGACTGAGGACGGGCATGGCCATCGGCCTGCGCGATGCGACCGACGCCGACCTCGGCGGATGGGACGCGCGCGCCGTGGACGGGCCGGGTGGGAGCGTGTGGCAATCGGTCGCCTGGGGTGCACACGCGGCACGTGCCGGCTGGCGCGTTCGCCGCCTCGCGTACGACGACGGGTCGCCGCTCCTCGTGCTCGAGCGACGGTGGCCGGTGATCCCGGGAGGGAGCGCGTACCTGCCGCGCGGGCCCGTGGCGGCCGGGGAAGAGGCGGCCCGAACCGTGGAACGGCTCGTGGTGGCCGCCGAGTGGCTCGCATCGCGGGGCATCGACGTCATCGCGAGCGACGCGGCGATCCCGGCTGCCAGCGGCTACCCCCGCCTGCTCCAGGCCGCCGGGTTCCGCCCCATCGAGGAGATCCACCCGTCGCGCCACACGATGTCTGCCTCTCTCGTCGGCGGAGCGGCCGGCGCGTGGGATCGCATCGCGAAGACGACGCGCCAGCGGATCGGGAGCGCCCGGCGTCGCGGCCTGGTCGTCCGCGTGTTCGATGCCCGCGGGACAGCGGCGGCGAACTCCCTGGACGTGGAGGGCGGTCCAGCCGCGCCCCCGCCCGACCGGCTCGAGGCGGCCGCGCGGGCGGCCCTCGGCCCGTTCCACGAGCTCCTCGTGGAGACCGGCACGCGCCGCGGCTTCACGATCGGGTCCCGCGACGGGGCTCTCGCGTGGTGGGCCGCGGCCCTGCGGGCCGGCCACCTCGCGTACCTCGAGGTCCGGGACATCACCCCCGCAGACGACTGGGAGGAACCCCGGGGGACGCTGCTCGGCGGCGCGATCCTCTTCCGGGAGGGCGACCGGCTCACGTACGGCCACTCCGGCGATCGCGCCGACCTCCGCGCGGCGCATCCGGGCGTCATCCATCTCGTGCTCTGGGAGGCGATCCGGATGGGCGCGGCGGAGGGACGCTCCGAGCTCGACCTCGGCGGAGTCGACGTCGCGGGGGCGCGCGGCGTCCCGGTCCCCGGCGACAGGATGCGGGGGCTGTACGAGTTCAAGCGGGCCATGGGCGGGCGGTGGGTGGAGCTCACCGGAGCGTACGAACGGGCCTCCCGACCCCGGCGGTACGCCGCCGGGCGGATCGCGGCCGGCATGGCCCGGCGGGTCCCGGGGGTGCGAGATGGCTGAGGTCCGCTCACCTGCGAACCGCCCGGCAGGAGAGCGCCCGGCCGAGGACCGCGCGACCGCCCTTGGTCGCGCTCTCCGCGACGCCGAGCCACGCGACGCGCGGCCCCTCATGGAGGCCGTCACCCGGCTCGCCGCGGAGGGGCTTCTTGTCGAGAGGGCGGGCGTCGGGACGCCTGCCACCATCCGGGGCGTCGCATGCGACTCGCGCCGGGTGACGCCCGGAGCGGTATTCGTCGCCGTCCCGGGGGCACGCGGCGACGGCCACGACCACGCCGCGGCGGCCGTCGATGCCGGCGCGGCCGCGCTCGTCGTCGAGCGGCCGCTGCCCTCGCTCGACGTGCCCCAGGTCGTCGTCGCATCGAGCCGGCGGGCGCTCGCGACCATCGCGTGCTGGTGGTACGCGGATCCCAGCCACGAGCTCGCCGTCGTGGGGGTCACCGGGACGGACGGCAAGACGAGCACGAGCCGGCTCGCCGTCGCCGCTCTCGAGGCGACCGGGACGCGGACGGGGATGGTCTCGACGGCGGCCCTCCGGATCGGGGGTGTAGACGCTCCGAATCCCGTGCACGCGACGACGCCCGAGGCGCCGGACCTCCAGCGACTGCTGCGCGCGATGGTCGTCGCGGGCGACCGTGTCGCGGTCGTCGAGACCACGTCGCACGGGCTCGCGCTCGACCGCGTGACCGGGGTCGCGTACGACGCGGCGATCCTCACGAACGTCACGCACGAGCACCTCGAGCTCCACGGGACGTTCGAGGCGTACCGGGCCGCCAAGCTCCGCCTGTTCGAGTCGCTCGCAGCCGGGCCGGCGAACCCTTCGAAGGGACCGGGCGGCGCCCGCGGCGCGGCGGCCTGGCCCAGGACGGCCGTCGTGAACGCCGACGACCCGTCGGCGCCCTGGTTCGTCGACGCGGCCCGCGCGGCCCGTGCGCGGGTCATCACGTACGGAGCGGCGCGCGACGCGGACCTCCGGGCGATCGCGGTGGACCAGACCCCGGCGGGCCTCCGCGCGACCGTCGATGGTCCCGCCGGGCGGATGGAGCTCCGGCTCGGCCTGCTCGGGCGCTTCAACGTGTGGAACGCACTCGCCGTGCTCGCCTTCGCCCAGGGGATCGGGCTCGACCTCGACGCGGCGCTCGCGGGCCTCGCGACCGCTCCTGCGGTGACCGGCCGGATGGAGCGCCTCGACCGCGGCCAGCCGTTCACCGTCGTCGTCGACTACGCGCATAGCCCCGCATCGCTGCGGGCCGTCCTCGACCAGCTCGACCCCATCGCGAGGGCAGCAGGTGGCGGACTCATCGCGGTATTCGGGTCGGCGGGGGAACGTGATGTCCTCAAGCGGCCGATGATGGGCGGGATAGCCGGCGAACGGTGCCGCCTCGTCGTCGTCACCGACGAGGACCCGCGGGGGGAGGACCCGGAGTCGATCCTCGACGAGATCGCGGACGGTGCGGTGGCGGCAGGCATGAGGGTCGGTGATGACCTCTACCTCGTCGCGGACCGGCGCGCCGCGATCGCCGCCGCTTTTGGGCGTGCACGCCCCGGGGACGTCGTGCTGCTCGCCGGCAAGGGCCACGAGGCGTCGATCATCTACGCGGACGGCCCCGTCCCGTGGGACGAGAGGCGCGTCGCCGAGGAGGAGCTGGCGCGGCTCGGGCATGCCACGGTGGCGCCCGCCGGCGCCTGACGCGCACCGCGTCGGCGTCCGGCCGGGCCGGTCGGCGTCTGAACCCGGTCGGGCGGCTGCTATCCTTCCGCCACGGATGGCGATCGAACCCGCTCCTGGGGCTGGGGCATCGAACCGCGGACCTCGCAAGGACGCGGAAGGGACGCCGCGACGCGCGCGGCCCGCCTCGTCGATCGAGGGGCTGCGCCGACAGCTCCTCTACGCCGTCGCACCACAGGTCTCCCCCGTGGACCTCGAGCAGGTCGGCGCAGCCTTCGACTTCGCCGTCGTGGCCCACGAAGGCCAGCGACGCGCGTCTGGCGAGCCCTACGTCACCCACCCGATCGCGGCGGCCTTCACGCTCGTCGAGCTCGGCCTCGACGCGTCCGCGATCCAGGCCGCCCTTCTCCACGACGTCCCGGAGGATACCGAGCACGGGCTCGCCGAGATCGAGGAGCGCTTCGGCATCGAGGTCGGCCGGCTCGTCGACGGCGTCACGAAGCTCTCGAAGTTCTCCACCCACAGCCACGAGGAGCGGCAGGCCGAGAACATCCGGAAGATGTTCCTCGGGATGGCTGAGGACATCCGCGTCGTCCTCATCAAGCTCGCCGATCGCCTCCACAACATGCGGACGCTGTCGTCGCTCCCGGTGGACAAGCAGGCCCGGATCGCACGGCAGACGCTCGAGATCTATGCCCCGCTCGCGGAGCGCCTGGGCATCTGGCAGATGAAGTGGGAGCTCGAGGACCTCTCGTTCAAGTCGCTCGAGCCGGAGCGGTACCGCGAGCTCGCCGGCCTGCTGGACACGCGCCGGCAGCACCGCGAGTCCTACATCCACCGCGCGATCGAAGAGCTCGAGCCGGAGCTCGTGCACGCCGGGATCGAGGCGGACCTCTCGGGCCGGCCGAAGCACATCTACAGCATCTGGCGAAAGATGCAGCGCAAGGGCGCCGGCTTCGGCGAGATCTACGACGTCTACGCCATCCGGATCCTCGTCGCCGACGTCAAGGACTGCTACGCCGCCCTCGGGATCGTCCATTCGCTCTGGCGGCCGATCCCCGGCCAGTTCGACGACTACATCGCCGTCCCCAAGTCGAACGGCTACCAGAGCCTCCACACGGCCGTCATCGCGCTGGACGGGATGTCACTCGAGATCCAGATCCGGACCCACGCCATGCACGCGATCAGCGAGGTCGGGGTCGCCGCGCACTGGCGGTACAAGGAGGGGTCGCGGTCGGATCGAGCCTACGACGCCAAGCTCGCGTGGCTGCGCCAGCTCATGGACTGGCAGCGCGAGGTCGCCGATGCGACCGAGTTCGTCGAGGGGATCAAGCTCGACATCTTCCAGGATCAGGTCTTCGTCTTCACGCCGAAGGGGGATGTGAAGGACCTGCCGGCCGGTGCGACGCCGCTCGACTTCGCCTACCGGATCCACACGGACGTAGGGCACCGCTGCATCGGCGCGAAGGTGAACAACCGGCTCGTGCCGCTCGACTACCGCCTGAAGAACGGCGACATCGTCGAGATCGTCACGACGAGGGCCGAGCACGGGCCTTCGCGCGACTGGCTCAGCCTCGTCCGGACGAGCCACGCCCGCGAGAAGATCCGGCAATGGTTCAAGAAGGAGGAGCGGTCGGAGAACATCACGCACGGGCGCGATGCGCTCGAGCGCGAGCTCCGCCGTCTCGCCCGGACATCGCTCAAGGCGGTCGGGCACGACCGGCTCGTCGAGGTCGCGAAGGCATACAAGTACGATTCACTCGAGGACTTCTACGCCGCCATCGGGTACGGCGCCATCGGCGCCCAGCAGGTCGTCATGCGGCTCGGGGTCGTCGACGACACGCAGCTGGACCAGCTCCCGACCGTCGCGCCGCCGCCCTCGGCGGTCCGCACCGGCGGTGTGCGCGTCAAGGGGGTCGGCGACCTGCTCGTCAGGTTCGGGAAGTGCTGCACCCCGATCCCGGGTGATCCGATCGTCGGGTTCATCACCCGAGGGCAGGGCGTCACGGTCCATATCGCGTCGTGCCAGACCATCCTGAGCGAGCGCGAGCAGGTACGGCTCGTCGAGGTCGAATGGGAGGTCGCGCCGGAGCAGACCTACCCGATCGCGATCATCGTCGAGGCACGCGACCGGACCGGCCTGCTCAACGACATCACCCAGATCGTGGCAGAGCACAAGGTGAACATCATGGCGGCCTCCCTCAACGTGCTGCCCGACGGCTCGGCCCGCGTGAAGGCGACGCTCCAGGTCGCGTCGGTCGCGCAGCTCGCCCGCGTCATGGGCAGGATCGAGCAGCTCAAGGACGTCGGGTCCGTCCAGCGCGACGTCGGGTAGGGCGCAGGCGCGTGGCCGCCCGGGCCATGGGGCGCGCCGACAGGGCCGCTGCGGATCGCCCGGGCGATGGTAGCGAGTGCCGTCGCGGCCGCCCATCCTCAGGTGGTCGCGGGCCGGTAGACTTCGATCGATGGCCACCTACCGAGCCCCGAGGGGGACGAGGGATCTCCTGCCGCCGGAGCGACCCGTCTGGCGGCACCTGGCGGGTGTCGCGCGCGGCCTGTCGGAGGCGTACGGCTACCGCGAGATCGAGACGCCGCTCTTCGAGCTCGCCGAGGTCTTCGAGCGCGGGGTCGGCGCAGTCACCGACATCGTGGAGAAGGAGCTCTTCCGCATCCAGTCGCGGACCGACGACGGTGAGACGTGGGCGCTGCGGCCCGAGGGGACCGCCGGGATCGTCCGCGCCTATGTCCAGCACGGGATGCAGACGTGGCCGCAGCCGGTGAAGCTCTCGCTTCTCGGCCCCATGTTCCGGTACGACCGACCGCAGGCCGGGCGTTATCGGCAGTTCTGGCAGTGGGACGTCGAGGCGATCGGAGACGGCGGCCCGGCCGTTGACGCGGAGATCGTCGAGCTGGGGCTGCGGTTCTTCCGGGAGGCCGGCCTCGAGGACGTCGAGGTGCTCGTCAACTCGATCGGCGACCCGGCGTGCCGGCCCGCGTACATCGCCAAGCTCGCTGCCTTCTACCGGCGGCACGAGGAGACCCTGCCGCCGGCGGAGCTGCAGCGCCTGGAGGCCAATCCGCTCCGGCTCCTCGACTCGAAGGACCCCGCGCTCGCCCATCTCAACGACGACGCCCCCCGGATCACGGAGCACCTGTGCGACGCGTGCGCGGAGCATCTCGCCGAGGTCCGGGCGCACCTCGACGCGCTCGGCGTGGAGCATCGCGTGGAGCCCAGACTCGTCCGCGGCCTCGATTACTACACGCGGACGGCCTTCGAGTACTACCGGCGCGGCCGAGAAGGGCAGCAGCAGGCGCTCGGTGGTGGCGGCCGCTACGACGGGCTGGTGCAGCTCCTCGGGGGCAAGCCCACGCCCGGGATCGGGTTCGCGCTCGGACTGGACCGAGTCGTCCTCGCGCTCATGGAGGCCGGCGTTGAGCTCCCGACCGAGAGGCCGCCGATCGCCGTCGTCGTGGGGGCAGACCCCGGCGCCACGGCGGAGCGATTGCGCGTCGCGACGGACCTCCGGGCGGAGGGGATCCATGCCCGCGCCGACCTCGCGGTCCGGAGGCTCGGGCGGCAGCTCGAGGCGGCCGCGAAGGAAGGTGCGCACTTCGCGATCATCCTCGGGGACGAGCTCGCAGACGGACACGTCCAGCTCCGCGACCTGCAGGCGGCGACGCAGAAGGTCATGGCGATCGACGACCTGCCCGCGCTTCTCCTGCGCAAGAGCCAGGACGACTGAGCGCGGGTCGGGGCGCCGTGGACCGCATCGCCGGGCCGGTCCGCGTCGGCGTCGAAGCCGCGGGGAGGCGGGCATTCGCCTCCGCCCTCGACTGGCCCGGCTGGTCACGGGCGGGCCGCGACGAGGCGAGCGCGTTGCGGGCTCTCCGGGTCTCGGCCGCCCGGTACGCGACGGCGATCGCGGCGGCAGGTCTCGATGCACCGCCGGAAGGGGCGGACCTCGAGGTCGTCGAGCGCCGCCCGGGGACAGCGACGACCGATTTCGGTGCGCCAGACGTGGCCTTCGAGGCCGACGGCCGACCCGTCGACGAGGCCGACGCGGAGCGGCTCTCGTCGCTCGTGCGCACGGCATGGGACGCCCTCGACGCGGCGGCAGCGGCGACGCCTGCGGCGCTCCGGAAGGGGCCGCGCGGCGGCGGCCGCGACCGGGACGCGATCGTCGCGCACGTCGCGTCCGCGGAGGTCGCGTACGGCCGGCGGATCGGCCTCCGGCTCAGCGAACCCGGACCGGGGGACGCCGCGGCGACCCGCGCGAACCGGGAGTCGATCCTCGCGGTGCTTCGTCGCGCCTCCGACGGAGGTCCCGTGGCGGGCGGGTCGTGGCCTGCGCGGTACGCCGCCCGCCGCATCGCGTGGCATGCGCTCGACCACGCGTGGGAGATCGAGGACCGTGGCGTGCCCGCCGACTGACGGTCCGCCCGCCCACGCGGCGCTGATCGTCGGGCTTCGACCCGGCACCCGCCCGGGCCCGGTGGCCACGCCCAGGTCCGGTCCGGCTGACCGTGCGGCGACCCGGGCCGACCCCGTGCTCCGGTACGATTGCGCCCATGACGAACCTCGCCACGCCCTACCGGACCCACACCTGCGGCGCGCTCCGCCTCGACGACGCGGGCCGACCTGCCCGCCTGGCCGGCTGGGTGCATCGCCGACGCGACCACGGTCACGTCATCTTCCTCGACCTCCGCGACCGTCATGGGC
>JBAWVU010000086.1:0-8650 GCA_037147135.1 Chloroflexota bacterium | reverse complement strand
CTCGAACCTGCGATCACGGCCCGGCCATGGCCGGGCCGTGATCGCAGGTTCGAGCTCATCAAGGACCTCCGCTCCGGGGGACCGCAGTCGTCACCGCCTCGGTCGTGACCATCGATCCGGCCCGTGGTCGGATCCCTCCACCGGCGCGACCGACACGCCGGCCGCACCGATCGCACTGTCGAGCGCAGCGGCGTCCTCGTCATCCGTGGCGGTACGGACGCGAGTACGGGTTCCCCGCTCTGTACACGGGGCTGCGGCTCCGTACTCGCCTCCGTACGTGCCCGGATGACCCGGCGCCAGCGCGACCGTAGAGTCGCCGCGTGGAGCGCGACCAGCGGCCGACCATGCCCCCCGGCCCGGGCGTCGATGCCTGTCCCGAGGAGGCAGCGCTGCGCGACGCGGGCGAGATCCTTGCGCGTGCCGCCAGGGACGAGACGGCGGCCGATGCAGCCCGTGCCCGCTACCGCACGCAGCCCATGCCGGCCCTCCCGCCCGACGACCGCATCGGCCCGCTCCTCGCCCCTGGCGAACGCGTCGTAGCGGTGCGCCAGTCCGCGCTCGTCGAGCGTCGCCAGCTCGCGCCGGGCGTGCACCCCCCGGCAGGTCTCGGGGGCCGGCTGTACGTCACCTCGCGGCGCCTCGTCCTGATCGGGCGCCTGACCCTGAAGTACGACCTGCTGGAGATCGAGGAGGCCATGCTCTCCGGCGAGCAGCTCATGCTCCTGCTGCGAGACGGCCAGGGGCTGACGCTCGAGGTGCCCCAGCCACGCCTGCTGCGGGTCGAGCTCGCAGCGGCGCGAGCAACCGCGAAGGCCTGACCGGGCGAGGCGGGCGGCCCGGACCCGAGGTCAGCCGCCCGTCCCGTACCGCCGGGCAGCCTCGGCTCGATTGCGCGCCCCGAGCTTGCGGAGGATGGCGCTGACGTGGGTCTCGACCGTGCGCGGCGAGATCGCCAGAGCCTCGGCGATCTGGTGATCGGTGAGCCCGTCCGCGAGCAGGCGCAGCACCTCGAGCTCCCGCCGCGTGAGCGTCGAGAGCGCGGGATCCGCCGCGTCGCCCGGGTCGGCCGATGCGCGTGAGCCCGCGACGAGGCGCTCGACGAGGCGCGCGGCCGTGCGGCGGGTCATCGCTAGCTCACCCTCGGACGCGCTCCGCACCGCGCGGACGAGGGCCTCGGGCGAGAGGTCCTTCGTGAGGTAGCCGACCGCGCCGGAGCGCATCGCGTCGACGAGATGCCGATCGTCCCGCGAGACCGTGAGCATGACGATCCGCGTGTCGGGCAGGCGCGGCGCCAGCTCGCGCACGAGGGCCACGCCGTCCATCCCGGGCAGGTCGATGTCCACGAGCAGCACGTCGGGGCGCACCTGCGGGGCGATGAGGAGCGCGTCCTCCGCGCTCGCCGCCTCGGCGACCATCGCGAGGTCGGGTGCGTCGAGCGCCTGACGCACGGCGGCGCGGACGAGCGCATGGTCGTCGACGAGCATGACCCGGATCGGCGCCGGGCGGGACGACTCGGTCATCGCGTACCCGCCGGCACCGGGGCGGCGCCGGCGATCGGCACCCCCAGGCGTACGCGCGTCCCCTCACGTGGCGCGGACTCGATCTCGAGCTCGCCCCCGATGAGGGCCGCGCGCTCCCGCATGCTCGCGAGACCGTACGCCGCATCGCCCACCCCATCGGGGTCGAAGCCGCGCCCGTTGTCGGCGACGACGAGGACGAGCCACCCGTCGTCCGTGCCCGCCCGCACGCGAACGACCGTCGCGTCGGCGTGGCGGCGCACGTTCGCGAGCGCCTCCTGCGCGACGCGCAGGGCCTCCGCCTCGGCCCGGGGCGACAGCGCCGGCAGATCGTCCGCGCAGTCGAACTCGACGCGCAGCCCGAACTGGTCCTCGAAGTCGTCGAGAGAGCGCGCCAGCAACTCCCGGAGGCTGCCATGCCCCTCGCCGGAGAGGCGCATCGCGGCGATGGCCTGCCGGGCCTCCACCAGGGCCGCGTCCACCGCCGTGGCGACCTCCCCCGCGAGCTCCCACGTCTCGGACCCGGGATCGCAGACCGCGGCCAGGCGCCCCGTCTTGAGCTTCGCCAGCCAGAGCTCCTGTGCCAGCCCGTCGTGGAGCTCGCGTGCGACACGCTCGCGCTCCTGCACGGCGGCGAGCTCGCGCTCCTGGTCGAGGAGCTGCGCCTCGACACGGTGCAGGTCGGTCATGTCGTGGAGCAGGACGAGACGGCCGATGGGCGCGGCCTGCCAGTCGGTCAGCGGCGTGATGCTCACCTCGCACGTGCGCACGCCGGTCGCGGTCTCGTACGCGACATCGCCGGGGTTCTCGGCCGGGCCTTCGGTGATGCGCCGCACGAGGTCCGGGAAGGCCGCGAGCGCGGTCGCGACAGGCTGATCGGGCGCGCGGCCCCGCCGGAGACCGAGCAGGCGCGCCGCGGCGGCGTTGCAGTCGGCGATGCGATCGTGTGCGTCGAGCACGAGCATCGCGTCGGGCATCCGCTCGAGGATCGCCTCGCGCGCGACGGGCACGAGGTCGAACAGGCGGAAGCGGAAGAGCGCGACGACGTACATGAGGGAGGCGAAGTCCAGCGCGAAGACCATCGTCGCAAGGTTCGGCAGGTTGGTGATGTTGAGCGTCGCGAGGGGGTAGGCGACACGGATGCCGATCTGGCCGATGACGATGAGCGCCACGGGCACCCGATGGGCGGGCGACCTGACGAAGAGGAGCAGGAGGACCGCCGTGGCGAGCAGCGAGATCACGAACCCGTAGATGCCGAACGCGGCACCGAGCGGGGCCAGCTCCCCCTGGACGCTGCCGTCCCACCACAGGCGACTCCACAGCAGACGGCCATCGGCGACGAGATACAGCGGCGTGAGGACGATCACCATCCCGGCAAGGACGGCGGCGAGAACGGCCGCGACCGGACGGGTGAGCCAGCGGTCGAGGCCGGCGTACTGGAGGGCGAACCACAGGGACAGCGTCACGCCCGGCAGGACCAGCGCATCGCGGACGAGGAACCAGGCCGCCTTTGCCGCGACCTCGCTCGCGGTGATCTCCGCCGCGACGGTCACCATCCACAGCGACATGACGACCATCGCCAGGGCGAGAGGGAACGCGCCCGGTGTCTGGCGACGTCGCCACAGATACGCGGCCAGCGCGGCGTTGAACACGGCCGACGCCACCAGTGGCCAGATCCAGGGCGTGTATTCGTACCCGGTCACCGCACAGACCCCCGCGGATGGCGGAAAGAGGGCGCACCGATGAGGCGAACCCGAACGGCCGACCGCGACGTGCGGCGCCCGACGTGCGCTTCAGCCTGCGCCTTACAGGCAACCTTGCGTAGGGCCGATCGTCGTGAGCCGGCGCTGTCCCTGGGTCGACCGCTCGCCCCTGCGAGAGTCCGCTCGCCGGAAGGGCCGAGATGGCGCTCCGACAGGTTGTGCGGGCGACGGATAATGGCGGAGTGATGCGCGTCGGTCGCAGTCGCTCGATCCCTGTTCCGGCCGGGGTTCCGGTCGGAGTGCTGGCGACCGTCATCATGGACGTCGCGATCGTGGCCGCCGGCAGCATCGGTGGGAAGGCGTTCATCTCCGAGCGAACCAACGTCGACGTGATCGGCCGTTGGGTGGCCGGCCTGGTGCGCGGCCAGTGGCGCCGCGCCGACATCACGAGCGAGCCGGCGCAGCGGGGGGAGGTCGCCCTCGGCTTCCTCACGCACTACGGCACGGGCGTCATCCTCACGCAGGCATTTCTGATGCTCCCGCGTCGGGGGGACGGGCGACCGACCTTCCTCGGCGGGACGGCGTTCGGCATCGCGACGGCCGCGCTGCCGCTCCTCGTCATGTTCCCGTCGATGGGCTACGGCTGGTTCGCGCTTCGATCCGGCGAAGCGGCTCGGGTCAACCGGATCATGCTCGTCGGCCACACCGCGTTCGGCGCCGGGATCGGGCTGTGCGCGCCGCGCTTCGCCGGGCGCGCGCCGCGTCCATGACGTCCGCTACTGCCTGACGTCCTCGCGCCCACGCGGAGCGATGAGGTCGAGGAAGGCCAGCGCTCGGCGCTCCATCTCGGGCCGGCGATACGAGTCGCCCTCTTCGACACGCTGGAGGACGAGGCCGTCGAGCAGGGCGGTGAAGCCTCGTGCCATCGCCTCGACGTCGAAATCGGGGGGCAGCTCACCCGCCTCGACGGCCTCCCGGCCGATGAGCGCCGCGACCGTCACCGTCCGCTCGCGGCGCCGGACGAGGAGGTCGCGGATGAGCGGCTTCTGCGACGCCAACGCCCAGCACTGGACGAGAAAGGCGGATGCACCGGGCGCGTCGATCGTGTAGTCGTAGTACCCCCGGATCGCCCGCTCCATCTTGTCGCGAGCGTTGCCGGCGAACCTGCTGTCGGCGAGGACGGCGTCCGCTTCGACGTTGACGGCGGCGAGGATGCTCTCGCGGATGAGCTCGTCCTTGCCCCCGTAGTAGTTGTAGATGGCGCCCACGGAGACGCCGCTCTCGGCGACCACGTCGTCGATGCTCGCCTCTTGGAAGCCCTTCGCGACGAACACCCGGCGAGCGGCAGCGAGGATGTGCTGTCGCTTCTCCGCTTCGTGCTCGGCGGTGATCCGTGGCATCGTGAGCCTCCCGGAGTCTCTAAGTAGAACGTGCGCTCATCGCATTCTACGACTTCGGAGCTCCACTAGAGATAGGGCCGAATGGCACATGCAAAGCGAGCGCTCGTTCTGCTAGTCTCCGGATGTCACGAGATCGGGCAAGGCCCGACACACCCACGAGGCGTGGCCCGGCCACAGGAGGCAGACCGATGGAAGCGGCAACGAACATGGCACAACGTGATCTTCCCACCCGGATCGAGGCGATCGGTTGGGGACTCGTCTTCCTCATGACGGGGACGCTCGCCCTCATCCCCGGCGTGCCCGATGGCACGTGGCTGGTGGGCCTGGGCGTCCTCATGCTCGGTCTCAACGCGACTCGCACCTTCGTCGGGCTGCCGCTGGAGCGGTTCGGCGTGATCCTCGGGTCCGCAGCCGTCGTGGCCGGACTCGGCATCATGGCCGGCATCGACGTTCCGGTCTTCGCGCTGCTGCTCATCCTCTGCGGCCTCGCGATCATCGCCGGGCAGGTCGGTCGGGGACGGTAGGGCGATGGTCTCGACGAAGGGGCGCTCCCGCGCCAGCGACCGGGTTCGCCTGCCGGACCTCGGTCGGCGCGGCGAGGGGTGGGTCGTCCTCCAGTTCGTCCTGCTCGTCGCCATCGTCGGCGCCGGGCTCATCGGACCGCTCTGGAACGGCCCGGTCCGGATGGTCGGGGCGATCGCCGGAGCGGCGTCGATCACCATCGGCATCGGCCTCGTCACCGCCGGCATCCTCGGACTGCGATGCCAGCTGACCGCGTATCCTCGGCCGGTGTCGGGCGGCCGACTCATCGAGGACGGCGTCTTCGCTCTCGTCCGACACCCGACGTATGGCGGCGCCGTGATCGTCGCCATCGGATGGGGTCTCGCCACGGCATCGCCGACGGCCCTGGCCGGCGCACTCGCCGGTTGATCCCCTGGCTCTGTTGAGCCGCCCGTGATCCGGACGATGGCCGCCACTCATGGCGGCCATCGTCCGCTGCGACGGCAGCCTGCGGAGGGGGTGTGGAGACCGGTGCGGCGATCCGGGGCGATCCACGTGGCCATCGTGCCGGTGCCCGACCGAGGTACCCGTGATCGCCGTCACCTGCCGCGAGGGAGCCAGCATCGCCCGTCGCGAAGACACGATCACCGGACACGTATCGCTGGAGTCCTTGAGCACGGTGCCGCAACGCTCAAGCGACCCGGCCCTCCAAGCTGCATGCCGCGGTTTCGAGGCCCGTCGCCCGCTCCCAGGGTTTCGCGCCGTCGACCGAGGCTCATCGCCGGGACCGTCCCGCGCGGTCGCTGCCGCGAGAGGGGAGTGCCGGCGCCGGTCTCACCGGGGGTGATCCCGACGCGGCCTGCCGTCACGATCGGCACGGCTCGCCTCGAGCACCTCGCGGCTGTTCGCCTTGTACTCGTCGTAGCGCCCCACGGCCTCCCTGACATATGCCCCGATGGCGGCCGGGTCGACGACGTCGCCGAAGGCGAAGTCCCACGTCTTGAGGACGGAGCTCCCGGCGCGCAGGACGTGGAGCGGATCGTCGAGCAGCACGCCATAGAGGAACCGGAGGCAGACGCCTTTCTTCGTGACGTCGATCGCGCAGACCCACGTGCGCCAGTCGCCGTGGAGTGCGTACGTCAGGAGCCTGTACTTGATGGCGACGCCGAAGCCCGGATGGGCCGTGCGGACCGCGTCGTCGAGCGCGGCCACCTGCGCCGTCGCGGCCGGAGCGATCCCGGCGAGATAGGCCTCGAGCGCGTCGGGCACCTGCATCCGGTCGACCCCTCCTGTGTCGCTGAGAAGGCCGACGCAGCGTACATCCGGGCGTGAGCGCGCCCGCTCCGTCGCGACAGGGTACGTTCCTGGCGACCGGACCTGCCGACCGGCGTCACCGGATGGCTGGCTCGTCCTCAGCGACGGCGCATGAAGGCGGTACCCATGAGGTTGGGGCCCAGATGGGGGCCTGTGGAGGCGCCGATGAGGCCGATCGACACGCGGGCCGGGTCGACCCCGCCCGGGAGTCGGGCGATGATGCCGTCGCGGAACGCCTCGACCTCCTCGCGCGTGCTGGACGGCGTGGAGAGGACGGCGAGGTAGTCGACCGGCCGCGCGGTGGCGAGCTCGATGACGCGCTCGCGTGCTTTGGCGCGGGTCCGTGGGCGCTCCGCCATCACCACCTCGCCGTCGCGCACCGTGATGATCGGCTTCATCGACAGGATGGTGCCCACTGCCGCCCGCGCTGCCGAGAGGCGTCCACCCTTCTTGAGGTACGCGAGGGTGTCGACGGCGACGAGAAGGTCGACGTCGGGCAGACGGTCGCGGACGGCCGCCGCGATCTCGGCCGCCGGGGTGCCGGCCGCCGCCATCTCGGCCGCGAAAAGCGCCGGGATCCCGGTCGACATCGACGTCGATGCCGTGTCGATAACGTGTATCTCGCGGTCCGGGAGCGCCTGGGCGGCCACCGTCGCCGACTGGAAGGTCCCCGACATCTTCGAGCCGATCGTGGGGCAGACGATCGCGTCGGCGCCCTCGGCGAAGCAGGCCTCGAACGTCTCCCGGAACGTGCCGGGCGACGGCGCCGCGGTCGTCGGGAAGGGCGCGTCGGGAGCGAGCATCCGCGCCCAGAACTGCTCGTTCGAGAGATCGATCCCGGCGCGGAACTCCTCTGTCCCGAACCGGACGAATAGCGGCACGACGCGCACCCCGGCCGCGGCCGCCGCTTCCGGCATGAGGTCGGCGGTGGAATCGGTGACGATCGCGGTGCACGCCACGGGTCCCTCCTCGCGTTCCTCGCTCTCTTCGTCCGACGAGCATAGGCCGCCCGCGTCCGTCCGGGGTGTCGGACGTGCGCGCTCAGCCCGTCGCTCCGCCGGGGGCTTCAGGCGCCCCGGGGGCTCACTTGGACTGGAGGCTGAACGTCGCCGACGCGGCGCTGCCGGTGTAGTGGGCCGCATCGGCCCCGGCGGGGATCCACGTGGCGGTGAGCGGGTACTTCCCGTTCTTCTGGGTGAGCTTGATGGCGGTGCTCGCGACGCCGCCGACGTTCGTGACCGCACTCGCGGTCTGGCTGCCGAGCTTGAAGACGAGCGTCCGGCCCGCGAGTGCCTTGCCGGTCGTGTCGAGGAGCGTCGCGCTGAGGGTGACCGTCTTGTTCGGGCCGCCGCTGAGGGCGCCGGTGTATGCCGTCGTGCTCGCCTTGCGGGCGATGGCGATGCTCCCCGGCCCGGTGCTGGCGACGTACAGGCTGTCGCCGCCGAACGATGCGACGGTCGCATACGAGGCTGCATCGAGCAGCGGGGTGTAGGCGCTGCTCGCGATCCCGCTCGAGTTCGTGGCCGCCGAACCTGCCACGGCGCCGCTGATGAGGAAGGTGATCGACCGGCCGTTCACGGCAGTCGCGTACTGGTCCACCAGGGAGGCGCTGAGAGTGCCCTTCGTGTCATACGTGCCGGCGGTGTCGCCAAGGTAGCCCACAGTCACCGTCCGCTTCACCACGCTGACGGTGCGGCTGGCGCTCGACGATTGGCCGTCCTCGTTGGCCACGGTGAGGATCGCGGTGTACGTGCCGGGCGTGGTGTACGAGTGGAAGACGCTGGCGCCGCCGGAGGCCGACGGCGCGGCCGGCGGCGTCCCGTCTCCGAAGTCCCAGCTGTACGTCAATGTGGCCTGATCGCCGGAACCGGGCGCGGTCGCGCTCCCGTTGAACGCGACGGGTCGACCCCACGGCGAGCTGGTGGCGGGGCCGGCCGAGACGACGGGGGGAAGGCTCGCCACGTCGACGCTGAACGTCGTCGTGCTCGTCAGCCCGGTCGCATCAGCGGCGGTGAGGAGGCCGCTGTACGTTCCGCCGTCCGTGAACGTGTGGGACGGCTTCGCGCCGAAGGCGACGCCGCCATCGGAGAAGTCCCAGCGCAGGGTCGGCGGTCCGCAGAGCGCGGAGGTCGCCGAGCCGTCGAACCCGATCGGGCTCCCCTCGGCGCCCGCGTAGGGGGAGGATCCGGCATTCGCGACCGGCGCGACGTTGTTG
>JBAWVU010000085.1:0-8793 GCA_037147135.1 Chloroflexota bacterium | reverse complement strand
GCGACGGGCTCGTCATCGCCGACGCCGCCGCCACGGACGCGACCGACGCGGCCGCGCGGGCCGCCTCGGACCTGCCGACCGTCACGGACCTGCGCGCGACGGCCGGCTCGCTCGCGACCGGCTCGACGATCGACCCGCTCGACCTCGACGTCGCGACGCGACTCGCGTCCCTCACGCCCGTCGACGTCGGGAGCCGCGCCGCGTCGCTGGCCGTGACCGTGGACGACCGCGACGGCTGGATCGTCTCGGTCGAGAACGGGTGGGCGGCCGTCTTCGGGCTCTACACGCCGACGCTTCGTCGCGCCGATCTCGTCCCCGCCCAGGTCCGGCTGCTGCGCAGCCTCCTCGCCGGCCGCGAGAAGGACGTGCAGCGCGCCGTCCTCGCCGACGCCGATGCCGGCACGTTCGTCGGCAAGTGAACGCCCCGGCTCCGCGCCGCGGATGTCGCCGCCGACCGGTGGGCGCGGATCGCCGGCCGTTCGCTTCCGGCCGCTCGGCGCCTTGCCCGCGACGGTGCCGCTCGGGTAGCCTGACGCCGACGCATGCGGAAGGAGGGTGACCGACGGTGCTCCTACCCGTCGCCGGCCTCCTCGTCGGCGTCCTGCTCGGCCTCGCGCTCCAGGTCGACGTCGGCTTCGAGTTCGCCCGGTACACGGCCGTCGCGATCCTCGCGGCCCTCGACTCGGTCCTCGGCGCCGTCCGGGCGGAGCTCGACGGCGTCTACGACAACCGGATCTTCATCAGCGGGTTCATCGTCAACGCGGTGGTCGCCGTGCTCCTCACGTTCGTCGGCGATCGGCTGGGGCTCGACCTCTACCTCGTGGCGCTCATCACATTCGGGCTGCGGATCTTCCAGAACGTCGCCCTCATCCGACGGCATTTCCTCTAGGCTGTCGGCAGGCGCGCGTCGCCCGGCGACGGATCCCGACCGGCGCCCCGGGCGGGAGACGGGAGAGAAGAGAGAGACGTGGAAAGAGAAGCGGTCCTCGTCGGCATCGACGTCGGCACGACCAAGGTCGTCGCGCTCATCGGCGAGGTGAGCCGGGACGGCGCGCTCACGATCATCGGCAAGGGCCCCGTGGCGGCATCCGGCCTCAAGAAGGGCGTCGTCGTCAACATCGACCAGACCGTCCACTCGATCGCCCAGGGGGTCGAGCAGGCCGAGCGGCTGTCCGGCTGGAAGATCGACCGGGCGTTCGTCGGCGTCGGCGGCCAGCACGTGGAGGGGATGAACTCGACCGGCCAGATCGCGGTCTCCGGCGCGAACCGCGAGATCACCCGCGAGGACATCAGCCGCGCCATCGAGGTCGCGCGTGCCATCTCGATCCCGTCGAACCGGGACGTCCTCCATGTCCTGCCGCGCGGCTTCGTCGTCGACGGCCAGGAGGGCGTGAAGGACCCGCTCGGGATGAGCGCGATCCGCCTCGAGGTCGAGGTCCACATCGTCACGGCCTCCGCCACCGCGGTCCAGAACCTCAGCAAGTGCGTCCAGGCGGCAGGCGTCCGGATCGACGAGCTCGTCGCCGGGCCGCTCGCCTCCGCGGAGGCCGTCCTGAGCGACACGGAGAAGGAGCTCGGCGTCGCGGTCGCGGACATCGGCGCCGGCACCACGGACATCGCGCTCTTCACCGAGGGCTCGCCGTTCTACACGGCGGTCATCCCGGTCGGCGGGAACAACGTGACGAACGACGTCGCGATCGGCCTCAAGGCCGACCTCCAGACCGCCGAGGAGCTCAAGGTCAAGTACGGGACGGCCGACCTCTCTACGGTCGACCCGGAGGAGTCGATCACCGTCACGATGCTCGGCGACGACGCCGGCCGGCAGGTGAGCCGCCTCGAGATGTGCGAGATCATCGAGGCCCGGGTGCGCGAGATGTTCGAGATGATCCGCGGTGAGCTCGAGCTCGCCGGGCACGGGCTCTCGCCGGCGGGGCTGGTCCTCACCGGCGGCGCGGCCCAGCTCTCCGGGATCTCGGAGCTCGGCCGCGAGGTCCTCCAGATGCCGGTGCGGGTCGCCGCGCCCACCAACGTCGGGGGTCTCGTCGACCACCTCCTCACGCCGTCCTACAGCACGGCGATCGGTCTGCTCCAGTGGGGCGCGCGGTCGCTCGCCGTCCATGACTCCGGCCGCTACGAATCGGCGCCGTCGATGGGCGGCATGGGCCGGATCCGGGACGCCCTCCGCAGCATCTTCCCGTAGCCCGGACCCGCCGACGTGGAGCGTCCCGGCACCACCGGTCGCTCGCCGACGGGGCGACCATGGGGCGGCGACAGGCGCATCCGACCGGCGGCCCTTGTCTCCGGCCCGTCGCACGGGGGTATACTCGGCGTCCGCCCGGGATGGCCGGGCTTCACGCAGCATGCACCGCGATACCGGCCGGGCGCCCGTGCCGGCGCGTCCCGGGGCCGCTCGATCGTCGCTCGCCGCTCACGCGAGCACCGGAGGTAGACGATGCCGATCCGCTCGGACTCCGAGAACTTCGCACTCATCCGTGTCGTCGGCGTCGGCGGCGGCGGGAGCAATGCCGTGAATCGGATGATCCGGGCCGAGATGATGGGCGTGGAGTTCATCGCGGTGAACACGGACGCGCAGGCCCTCCTCCAGTCGGACGCTCCGCACAAGATCCGGATCGGCGACAAGATCACCCGCGGCCTCGGCGCCGGCGGCGACGCGTCCATCGGCCAGCGGGCGGCCGAGGAGGACGCGGAGAAGCTCGAGGAGGCGCTCCGCGACTCCGACATGGTGTTCATCACCGCCGGCCTCGGGGGCGGGACCGGGTCGGGCGGGGCGCCGGTCATCGCGGAGATCGCGAAGGGCCTCGGTGCGCTGACGATCGGCGTCGTGACGAAGCCGTTCAGCTTCGAGGGCGCGCGGCGGAAGCTCATCGCCGAGAAGGCGGCCGACCAGCTCCGCCAGAAGGTGGACACCCTCATCACGATCCCCAACGACCGGCTCAAGGACGTCGTGACGAAGAACACGTCGATCCTCGATGCCTTCCGCGTCGTGGATGACGTCCTCCGCCAGGGTGTCCAGGGGATCAGCGACATCATCACGATGCCGGGGCTCATCAACCTCGACTTCGCCGACGTCCGGACGATCATGAAGGACGCCGGGACCGCGCTCATGGGGATCGGTCGGGCGGGCGGCGAGAACCGGGCCGTCGACGCGGCGCGAGCGGCGATCTCGAGCCCGCTGCTCGAGGTGAGCATCACCGGCGCCCAGGGGATCCTCTTCAACGTGGCCGGCTCCGCGACCCTCGGCCTCTTCGAGGTGACCGAGGCGGCCGAGGAGATCCGCGCGGCCGCGGATCCGGAGGCCAACATCATCTTCGGCACGAGCTTCGACGAGCGGCTCGGCGACGAGGTGCTCATCACGGTCATCGCGACCGGGTTCGACTCCGTCAAGCGTCGCGAGGGCGTCAGGGCGTCGGCCGCTCCCGTCCCGGAGGCCGTCCCGATGTCCGCCCGGTCGGCCAAGGAGCGGACCTTCCTCGACGAGCTCGAGCGCCAGCGGACGATCGAGGAGGCGGAGGAGATCGCGGCCGGAACCGTCGCGGAGCCCGTCCGCGCCGAGCGCCCGCCGTCGGTCCGCAGCGCCGAGGGTCCCTCGGTCCGCCGGACGTACGACGCGGACGACCTCGAGATCCCGGCCTTCCTCCGCCGCAAGGGATGACCGCCGCCCGGCCGTGCGCGGCGTGAGCGCCGGGCCGGAGGGGGCCGGTCTGGACGACGCGCCGGACCCGGCCGCAGTGGCCGACTTCCGGGACGCGCATGCATGCGTCCTCGCGACGATCGCCGACGCCGCGCAGAAGGTCGGCCGCTCGCCATCCGACATCACGCTCGTCGCGGTAAGCAAGACCATCCCCGCCGCCCGGGTGCGCGCCGCCGTCGCGGCTGGCCTCACCACGCTCGGGGAGAACCGGGTCCAGGAGGCCGCGGAGAAGGTCCCGCTCGTCCCCGGCGCCCGCTGGCATCTCGTCGGGCCGCTCCAGTCGAACAAGGCCCATCGTGCGCTCGAGCTCTTCGACGTCATCGAGGCCGTCGACTCACCGGAACTCGCGCGCCGGCTCGACCGGATCGCGAGGGAGATCCGTGGCCTCCCGGTGACCGGGTCCGTCCCGCCCGAGCGTCGGGCAAGGATCCTCCTCGAGGTGAACGTCGATCGAGATCCCGCCAAGGCGGGGTTCGACCCCGACGACCTCGTCGGCCGGCTGCCCGAGATCGAGGCTCTCGAGGCGCTCGACGTCGGCGGGCTCATGACGATCGGCCGGCTCGCGGGGACCCCAGTCGAGGCACGGGCGACGTTCGTCGCGCTCCGGCGCCTCTCCGAGCGGCTGCGCGCCCGCCCGGGGACGCGGCTGGGGGCGACGCTCTCGATGGGGATGAGCGGCGACTACCCGATCGCGGTCGAGGAGGGGGCGACGATCGTCCGGGTCGGGACCGCGATCTTCGGCGAGCGCCCGCACGCGGGCGACAACGACCACGCGGACGGCCCCACCGATCACGATCCCCCCGGGTGACCCTTCGCCTCTCCGTCCGGCTCACGCCCCGGGGCGGCGCCGACCGGATCGACGGCATCCGGGACGGGGTCCTCTGCGTCCGGGTCGCCGCGCCCCCGGTCGACGGCGCCGCCAACGATGCCCTCGTCCGCCTCCTCGCCGACGAGCTCCACGTGCCCCGCGGTGCCGTGAGGCTCGTCGCGGGCGCGACGGCGCGGACGAAGGTCGTCGAGATCGAGGGCGCGGACGACGCGATCGGGAGCCGCTGGCCCGGGCTGACGGGTCCGGCGCGACCGCCGGGCTCCGGTCGGCCGCCGCGGGCGGATTGAGCCGGCCCCGTGGGCGAGCCCTGCCCCGGCGTGCCGGGTCGCGCTAGAATGTCGCTCCCGGCCAGCCGCCGGATGCTCGCGGGCGATTAGCTCAGCCGGTCAGAGCGCACGGTTCACATCCGTGAGGTCACTGGTTCGAACCCAGTATCGCCCACCAAAGGCACCTCAACCCGGGGCGGGGTCGGCGACGGCTCCGCCTCTTGGCTCGCTGCCCCCTGCGCCCCTTTCGCGACGACGCGCAGGCGAGGCGCGGTGCTGGCCGGCGAATCCTCAGCGTCGGGTGCCCGGAGCACGAGATGGAGGCCATGGCGCTCCGCCTCGGGCGTCGGGGTGAAGTCCGCGATCCGACGGCTCCCGCGGGCGGCCTCCGCGCGGACCCGGATCTCGCTGGAGGTCGTCACCGCGAGGATCCGCCGGCCTTCGTCGTCGGTCTCGCGCCAGGGCCGGCCGAGCGAGGAAAGGTAGCTGATCGCCTCGTCTGCCGTGACGAGCTCCCGCGTGACGGGCGTTGCGAGGAGCGTCTTCCGCTCCGCGCGCAGGCCGGTGATCTCGGCCAGGATCCCGGGGTCCGTCCGCGTCGGGCACGCGGCGACGAGCTCCGCGGCGAGGGTCTTGAGACGCGCATCGACGCGCGCGACCGCGAGGCGGGCGATCGACCTCGAGGGCTGGCCCCGGGACGAGGCGGATGCGGTCGATGGACTCGGCCGACGGGGCCGCCGTGTCGAGCATGCGGGCGACCATCCGGTCGAGCTCGGCCTGTCCGCGGTCGTGTTCGGTGGCGTAGCGCACGACTGGCGCTCCTTCGTGCTCGGGGAGCGCCGTCATGCTGACTCCGGAAGTGGTCCCAGAACCGCCTCAGATACCTGCCGGTCCCTCCGGTTCCGGTGACGGCCTGGGTGTTCGAAACACCACAAGGGTCGCCGGTCCGGGGGGCCGGCACAACGTCGGGACATGCATCGAGGAGGGGTCATCTGGCCCTATCAAGACGGTTCCTAACACACTGGTATGATGCTTGGGTTCTCGGACGGTGCCACCGCCGGGTCCGTGGCAAAGGCGCGACAAGGCGACGATCAGAGGAACGCATCTTCTGGTCGCTGCCGTCGCGGCGGCGCTGCCATCGCCCGGGGCATCCGGGGACCGACAAGTGCGGGACACGAAGTACAGGAGAGTGAGATCCACATGCAAAGCAGACTCCGCATCCTGGGAGCGATCATCGCCGTGATGGGTGTAATCGCCGTGCTCGGAGGAGCCTACGGGTACATTCGCTCGCAGGACGGGGCCAAGTCACTCCAGGGGTTCAGTGAGGCGCAGAACGTCACGCTGACCTACGACGATCAGGGGCAGCTCACCAGTCGCGGTACCCCTGAGAGGGCAGCCGCGATCCTGGCCCTGCTCAGCGACAGCTGGAAATGGCCCGTCAACAAGGGCGACCTCAACGCCAACGACAAGCTGGTCGACACGGGCACGGAATACATGTTCCAGATGGCAACGGTCGCGTATGACATCCTGACGGGAACGCAGTCGGTGACGCTACCCGAGCGCGTCGAGTACAACGGCGACGGTCAGGAGGGGATCGCTGCCGATGCGAAGGTCTACTCGCCGGCGACGCTCCCGGGAGGTGTCTGGGACCCGGCCGTCGAGGGCACGGACAAGGACGCGATCTTCGAGGCCGGGACCTACATCGTCCCTGTGAATGGGCGGTACTTCACCGGCTTCAATCGGCTGCACCCGCTCGATGGCAAGGCCCGCGATCAGGCGTGGTCCGGTCTTGCCCACGGCCTCTTCGCCGAGCTGGGCGTCGGCGCGACTACGGCCTCGGTCCTCGAGCTGGCCACGATGGTCGCATTGCTCGTCCTCGGCTTCGGGATCGTCTTCCTGATCGCCGGCCTCGGCCTCGTGTGGGTCGCATCGGCGAGGAAGGCGGAGACCTCGGCCCAGCTGTGATCCACGAGTAGGATGCCGACAGGCGAAAGCCTCCCCGGGCTCGTCGGTGCGGCGGCAACATAGCGGTATGTCGGGCAACGGATCGGGCTCTCCCTCCAGGGAGAGCCCGATAACTTCGTCCTTCGGAGGCATTGTTCATGACCGAGAGCCAAGCTGATCCTGCGTAGCCAACGCAGGATCAGCTTGGCTGGCCTCACCATCGCGACGTTGTGGGTCCCGGGACCTCATGCGGTGGTGGCGTTTCCCGACACGGGAGCTAGGTTGCCGCCGCACCGGCGGGCTCGGTGTGGGCGGTCCAGCTCACATTGAACGGGAGGCTCTCGCCGGCACATCATGGGGCGAACCTGACGGTGTTCGGCCGCCGGCCCCCTGTGTATCGCATCCTGGCCGATGGAATGGCTGTGGCGCACGCCACCGACTTGGTCGGCATGAGTCGCCAGACAGCCTGGAAGTGGCTCCGGCAGTTCGAGGCCTGCAGCGTCCCCCCGAGTGGTGGGGATCGGGCGAGGCTCCTGACGCCGACCGAGCCGGACCCTCAGGGGCCACCGGTGTGATGCTCAGCGTGTTCCGACCAAGGATCACGACGAGGACGATCCTGCCCGTCGAGGTGCCCACCGTTGGCGATGACGTGGTACCGCCCACCAGAGTGACCCATCGATGCGGAGGCTCCGGCCCCCGCCTCGATCGCTTCGCGCCAGCAGCGCGTCATCGGCGACATCCTTGTCGCTTTGGAGCGTGGCGCAGACCGTGAGGCCTCTGTCGATCAGGCCACCTCCGCCGGGTCGGGCTCCGTGCCGCCGTCCCCAGGTGGCCCGCGGGCAACGGGCCATTCGGGGCTGACTCGTGCCCCAGGGCAGGCGTACACTCGCGCGGCGATGACGCCGGCGCGGGGGGGCGGTGTCCCCATCAACGTGTCCCGTAGCGGAGGAAGCGCGCGTGCGCATCGTCGGTCGTGCCGCCGTGGCGGCGTCCCTGGTGGCCCTCGTCCTGTCGGCGTGCGTCGCCGCGCCCGGAGCGTCGCCCGATCCATCGGCATCCCCGGGAGCATCGGCCGCCCCCGTGGTCTCGGCGTCGCCTGCCGCGAGCCCCTCGGGCGTCGCCTGCCCCGCCCCGCTGCCGATCAACGCCGCGACCGGCGCCATGATGACCAGCGTCGCCGCGCTCGCGGCGCTCGGCGACGCCGCTGCGGCCTGCTACGGCACGGCGGTGCTCGAGGTGACGGCGTACGTGCCCGGCGACCTCCGGATCGGCTTCGTGTCGGGCTACACGTACGCGCCGGCATGGCTCTACAGCGACATGGGGTACGCGCTCCTCGCGTCGACGCGCGACCTCTCCAAGACTGCCTGGCTGGATGCATACGTCCCGCCGTCGCTCGGCGCGTGCGCAGGCACGCAGGATTCGCCCGACTGCGTCCTGCACCCGTACGTCGGGCGCTGGGTCGGCGTCGACGGCCACTTCAACGACCCGGCCTCGGCGACGTGCACCGCCACGCCGATCTCGGCCACGGACCCGGCCACGCCGCCGATCGCGCCCGCGCAGTCCGAGGCGACCTGCCGGACGCACTTCGTCGTGGATTCGTTCTGGCAGTCGGTGCCGCTCGGTGACGTGCCCGCCGTGAACGCCGCGATGTGCCCCGTCGAGCCCATCACCATCGAGCAGATGGTCGCGGTGGGCGCCACGATCGGGGACTGGTATGGCCTGAGCTGCCTCGGCGACCGCGAGATGACCTTCGACGCGTACGTGGTCCCGGGCGTGGGCCTGCTCTCCGGCATGGAGCAGTACTCGGCTGAGCCGCGCTGGCTCGCGGACCCGCTGAACACCGGCGTCGTGCTCACGGAGACGGACGCCGACGCGGAGGATCCCACGAACTGGTTCGTGGCGCGCGTCCCGCCCGACCTCCTCGGGGGGGACGGCGGGACGGGCGCATGCGACGGCTCCGCCGTGGACCCGGCGACCTGCCCGTTCGCGTCGTACGTCGGGAAGTACGTCCGCATCACCGGACACTACGACGACTTCGAGAG
>JBAWVU010000084.1:0-8801 GCA_037147135.1 Chloroflexota bacterium | reverse complement strand
TGCCGCCGGAGCTGGCCGAGCAGCTCGCGACGATGGGAGAGCGCCTGGGAGCGTAGCGTCCCGTCGACGCCCGGCGTCCCATCGGACATACGGTCCTCGTCAACCAGCCAGCTGGAGCCAGCGGACATGCAGACCCACGCGATCACGATGCTCGGCACCGGTCTCATCGGGGACTTCTACACGATGACCCTCCACGGCCAGCGGGGCCGTGACCGGGTACGCGTCGTCTACTCGCGCAGCGAGGACCGGGGCGCCGCGTTTCGCGAGCGGTGGGGGATCCCCGAGTCCACGACGGACATGGAGGCGGCCATCCGGCATCCGGAGACCGACGTCGTCGTCATGGCCCTCCCGAACCACCTCCACGAGGAGGCGGTCAAGGCAGTCGCCGCGGCTGGCAAGGCGGTCCTCTGCACGAAGCCCCTCGGGCGCAACGCCGCCGAGGCGAAGCGGATGCTCGACGCGGTCGAGCAGGCCGGGGTCTTCGGCGGCTACCTCGAGGACCTCTGCTACACGCCCAAGACCCTCAAGGCGATCAGGTCCGTCAAGGACGGCGCGCTTGGAGCCGTCACGTGGGTCCGCTCCCGCGAGACGCATCCGGGGCCGCACAGCGCGTGGTTCTGGGACGGTCGGCTCACCGGCGGCGGCGCGATCATCGACCTCGGCTGCCATTGCATCGAGATCATCCGGAGCTTCGTCGGCAAGGGGAACCGGCCGGTCGAGGTCATCTGCCACACGGACACCCTCGTCCACCCGATCGACGACGAGGACAATGCGATCGCGCTCATCCGGTTCGAGTCGGGTGCGATCGGCCAGTTCGAGGTGAGCTGGACCTTCCGCGGCGGCATGGACCTGCGGGACGAGGTCGCCGGCACCCACGGGACCATCTGGCTGAACCACTTCCTCCGCACCGGCTACGAGATGTTCACTGCGGGTGGTGGTGGCGGCTACGTCGCGGAGAAGGCGGAGACCGCCGCCGGCTGGCTGTTCCCCGTCGGCGACGAGGTCTCGGAGCTCGGCTACGTGGACATGTTCACGGACATGTTCAACGCGATCGACAACGGCACGGCCCCGCAGGAGACCTTCTACGACGGCTATGTCGTGAACTCCGTCATGGACGCCTGCTATCGCTCGGCCAGGACCGGGCAGTGGGAGACGGTGGACCTCGACTGGCGCGGCGGGACCACCCCGCGCATCGGGTCCGAGCCGGAGCTCCACGAGGGTCTCGTCGTCATCAAGCGCGAGGTCCTGCCCGACGGCCGCGAGAAGCTCATCCTCAAGGACCCCGCGACCGGGGACTTCGTCGACCGCGTCGTCGCCGGGGGGTGACGGAGGGGCGTGCCCGGATCCTCGTCCTGCGGGCGGCGGCTCGGGCATCCGCGGCCACCGTCGTCGACGTGGGCGGGCCGGATCCGGACGTGGCGGCGGCCGGGACCCTTCGGAAGTAGGATGGTCGCCTTCGCGAAGATCCTCGATGATCCACGTCCCATCCGGAGGATGCCCGCCCCATGACGCGACGCAGCGATATCGGTACCGCGGTCATCGGCAGCGGGTTCATCGGGACCGTGCACGTCGAGGCGCTGCGCCGGATCGGCGTGCGTGTCCTCGGTCTCCTCGAATCCTCGCCGGAGCTCGGGGCGGAGCGCGCCGCCGCGCTCGGGCTGCCGAAGGCCTACGCGAGCCTGGCCGAGCTGCTCGCCGATGACGCTGTGCAGGTCGTCCACGTGACGTCCCCGAACGAGCTCCACCATCCCCAGGTGAAGGAGATCCTCGCGGCCGGCCGTCACGTCGTCTGCGAGAAGCCGCTCGCGATGACCTCCGCGGAGTCGGCCGAGCTCGTCGCGCTCGCTGCCGCCTCGGGCCTCGTGAACGCCGTCAACTTCAACATCCGCTTCTATCCGCTCAACCAGCACGTCGCGTCGCAGGTCCGCGACGGCGGGCTGGGCGACGTCCGCCTCGTCACCGGCCACTACTTCCAGGATTGGCTCCTGTTCGACACCGACTGGAACTGGCGCCTGGAGAAGGGCCAGGGCGGGGCCCTCCGGGCGGTGGGGGACATCGGCTCCCACTGGCTCGACCTCACGAGCTTCCTGACGGGTCGCCGGGTCGAGGCGGTCATGGCCGACCTCACGACGTTCATCCCCATCCGCCGGAAGCCCGCCGGTCCCGTGGTCACCTTCAGCACGGAGCGGTCGGCCGACACCATCCCCGTCGAGATCCACACCGAGGACGTCGCGACGATCCTCCTGCGCTTCGAGGGTGGCGCGCGCGGCAGCGTGGCCATCTCCCAGCTCAGCCCGGGCCGCAAGAACAGCCTCACCTACCAGGTCGATGGCTCCTCATCCGCCGTCGCGTGGGACTCGGAGCAGCCGGACCAGCTGTGGATCGGTCATCGCGACCGGCCCAACGAGCTGCTGCTCCGGAACCCCGCGCTCATGAGCGCCGAAGGCGTCGCCGCAGCCCGTCTGCCCGGCGGGCACGTGGAGGGCTTCGCGGACACGTTCGGTGCCGCCTTCACCGCCGTCTACGCGGACGTCGCCGCGGGCCACCCGTCCGAGCGCCCGCCCTACGCGACCTTCGCCGACGGCCACGAGGAGATGCTCGTGGGCGACGCCGTCCTCGAGAGCTCCCGGACCGGACGCTGGGTCGCGGTGGCCCGGCCGTCATGACCACCCGTCGCGCCGCGGCGGTCACTCGTCCCCGAGACCGTCACAGCCCGGAGGAGCAGCCGCGATGAAGCTCGGCTTCCTGACCGCCCCGTTCCCCGCCACGCCGCTCACCGACGTCGCCGACTGGGCCGCCGACGCCGGCTTCGAGGTCCTCGAGATCGCCTGCTGGCCGCAGACCTCGGGGCCCACCCGTCGCTACGCCGGCACGAGCCACATCGACGTCGCCGACCTGTCGGCCTCGCGGGCCTCGGAGATCGTGGACGAGATCGCCTTCAGGGGCCTGTCGATCTCCGGCCTGGGTTTCTACCCGAACCCGCTCCACCCCGATCCCGAGCACCGCGAGCGGGTCATCGCCCATCTGAAGCACGTCATCACCGCGGCCGAGAAGATGGACGTGCCGCTCGTGAACACCTTCATGGGCGGCGATGGGGCGAAGAACCAGGACGAGAACTGGGATGAGGCCCTCCGCGTCTGGCCGGACATAGTGCGGTTCGCCGACGATCACGGGCGGAAGATCACGCTCGAGAACTGCCCGATGCTGTTCAGCTACGACGAATGGCCGGGCGGGCACAACATCGCCACGACGCCGCGGATGTGGCGCCGGATCCTCGAGGAGTGGGGCGACACGATCGGGCTCAACTTCGACCCGAGCCACCTCGTCCTCCAGATGATCGACATGCGCCGGTTCCTCAAGGAGTTCGGACCGCACGTCCTGCACTTCCAGGCGAAGGACCTGATGATCGACGTCGACGGCCTCTACGAGCGCGGCGTCTTCTCGATGGGCATGGGCTGGCAGATCCCGCGCATCCCGGGCCTCGGCGAGGTGGACTGGTCCGTCGTCTTCTCGGAGCTCTACCGGTCCGGGTTCGAGGGCGACTGCATCATCGAGCACGAGGACCGGCGGTTCGAAGGGACCGACGACAAGGTCAAGCAGGGCTTCCTCATCGCGCGGGACATCCTCCGGCCCTACTGCAAGTGACGAACCGGGCACGTGCCCACGCAGGAGCGAGATGACACTGACGATCGACGACCTCACCGAGCGCGACATCGCGAAGACCATCGACCACTCGCTCCTCCGGCCCGAGCTGGACGACGCGTTCGTCGAGGATGGCTGCCGGCTGGCGGCGAAGTACGACGTCGCGTCGGTGTGCGTGCGGCCCGCGGACGTGGCGCGGGCGAAGGCGATCCTCGCCGGCACGGACGTGGCCGTCGGGACGACCATCGGCTTCCCGCACGGCAACCACACCACCGAGATCAAGGTCGTCGAGGCGAGGCGGGCCCTGGCCGACGGCGCCACCGAGCTGGACATGGTGATCCAGATCGGGGCCCTGAAGTCCGGCCGCGACGCGGACGTGGAGGCCGACATCCGGGCGGTGGTCGAGGAGGCGCATGCCGCCGGGGCCATCGTCAAGGTGATCTTCGAGAACGCCTACCTCACCGACGACGAGAAGGTCCGCGCATGCCGCCTGACCGAGGCCGCCGGGGGCGACTTCGTCAAGACGAGCACGGGCTTCGCGCCGACGGGCGCGACACACGACGACCTGCGCCTCATGCGCGCGAACACGTCGCCGCGCATCGGGGTCAAGGCCGCCGGCGGGGTCCGGACGCTCGATGCGATGATCGAGGTCATGAACCTCGGCGTGACGCGGATCGGGGCAACCGCGACCGAGGCGATCATCCTCGACTTCCGGGCCCGCAAGACCGGGGGCGCGCCGGCCACCGCCCCGTCCGAGGGGGGCGGCTATTGATGCAGCCCGTCGGCGTGGGGATGCTCGGCTCCGGGTTTCTCGACGAGCTCCACGCGCTCGGCATCCCGGACACAGGGGATCGAGATGGCCCGGGATGCTGGGGAACGCGGGTTGCGCGTCATCGCGGTAACGTCTGCGGCGCAGTCGATGGCCGCGGAACCGGGGCCCGCGGCAGGCCAGCGACTTCTCGAGGTCGCCGACCTCGTCCTCGACCTGTGCAGTCCTCCTGCGGATGCCAGGGTGACCCTCGGTGGGCTCGAGACCCCGGTGAGACCGGGCTCCACCAGCGGCGCGATCGCCATCATCGACGCCATCAGGATCCGGACCGCCGAGTCGCTCGCGAAGGAGGGAGCGATGCCCCCGATGCTCACCGGCGTGGGCGCGGTGGGAGCCGAGCGGTCCCGGGCGCTGTCCGACGAAGCCTGTCGAGAGCACTCGCGGCGACTCGCCCGTGCGATCGACCATTCAGGAGGTGGGTGACGAAGCGAGGTCCGAACGGTTTCGCAGCGGCGATGCTCGACCGGCGCTCCGGCGCGGAGCGGTAGGTCGGCTCACATGACGGGGGGGTCGGCACACATGAGGAGACGAGTAGATGAAGTTCTCAGGTAGGGCCCGCGGCCTGATCGCCATCGGGGCGATCGCGATGATCGTGGGCGCTTGCAGCAGCGCGGCCTCGCCGGCTCCGGCGAGCGTCGCTCCGGCCAGCGTGGCTCCGGCCAGCGTGGCTCCGGCCAGCGTGGCTCCGGCCAGCGTAGCTCCGGCGAGCGCGGCCGCGACGACGTGGAAGATCGGGTACTCCAACGGCGGCGGCGTCGGCAACGGCTTCCGCGAGGAACAGGTCTGCACCGCCAAGGCGCAGGCCCTCGCGTCGGGCCAGGTCTCCGAGCTCACCGTCATCCACCGCAACACTGACGCGGCGGGCCAGCTCCAGGACATCCGTGACCTGATCGCCAAGGGCGTCGACGCGATCGTCTTCAACCCGAACGACCCCGACGCCCTCACTCCGGCACTCCAGGAGGCGCAGGCCGCCGGGATCAAGACCATCTCGGTCGACGCGTACGTCAACGACGCGAACACCTACAACCTGTACAACAACCAGGTCGACTACGCCTACCTCGGCGCCAAGTGGCTGTTCGAGACGCTGAACGGCGAGGGCAACGTCTACTACATGCGAGGCATCGCCGGCAATCCCGCCGACAGCGACCGCGACATCGGCTTCAAGAAGGCCCTCGCCGAGTTCCCGAACATCAAGGTCGTGCCGACCAACGAGGGCGTCTTCACCCAGTGGGACTCCGCTGTGGCGACCCAGCTGACCAACGACTACATCGCCAGCGGCGACTACGACAAGATCCAGGGCATCTGGACGTCCGGCATGGACGGTGAAGTCGTCGAGGCCATCAAGGCCAACGGCAAGAAGTTCGTGCCGATCGTCGGGGCGGACCGGGGCGTGTTCGTCGGGCCGCTCCTCGACCCCACGGGCTACCCGGGCCTCGAGGGCGCGGCCGTCACCAACACCGCCGCCGTCGGCGGCGCAGGCGTGGCGCTCGCACTTCGGCTCCTCAACGGCGAGACCGTCGTGACGGACCCGACCGCCCCGAAGCCGAACACGGTGCTCCTCACACCGGTCCTGGCCGCGAACACGACCGACGCGGGCAAGGCGACGCTCCAGTCCTGGCTCGTGAAGGACCTGGACCCGTCCTGGCCGCTCGGCCTCGAGATCCCGAGCTGGACCACGTACACCCCCGAGCAGGCCGTTGCCTGCAAGGGCCCGAACGGCTAGCCTCTCGATCCATCGAGCTCGCGGGGGATGTCGGCGGTCCGGCATCCCCCGCGTGACCCTCTCCACCTCCACCCCGGAGACTGATGACCGCCGCCACCACCGGCCTCCTGCTCGATGCCACGGGCATCACGAAGACCTACGGCGCCGTCGTGGCGCTGAAGTCGGCGTCCCTGGCCGTCCGCCCGGGCGAGGTCCATGCACTCATGGGTGCCAACGGGGCCGGCAAGAGCACCCTCGTCAAGATCCTGACGGGCGCCATCCGTCCGGACTCGGGCCGCATCGCCGTCCGTGGACGCGAGCGCACGGTCCACTCGCCGGCCGAGGCCCGCCGCGGCGGCCTCGTCTCCGTCTACCAGGAGCCGGCGCTCATCCCGGACCTGGACATCCGGTCCAACCTGCGCCTGACCCAGACGCCGCTCGAGCCGTTCCGCCACTGGGTGCGCGAGCTCGGCCTCACGGACCTCGACCTGTCGAGCCTGGCGCGGCGCGTACCGCTGGCCTCGCTCCGGATCGTCGACCTCGCCCGTGCCCTCGCGATCGAGCCCGACGTGCTCATGCTCGACGAGATGACCGCGGCGCTCCCCGCGAACCTCACGGAACGGGTGCTCGAGGTCGTCGGGCGCCAGCGGGGCGGAGACCGCTGCGTCATCTTCATCTCCCACCGATTGATCGAGATCGCCGCCGTCTGCGACCGGGCGACGGTCCTGCGCGAAGGCGAGACCGTCGGCGTCGTCGACGTGACGGCGCGCTCGGAGGAGCGGATCGTCGAGCTCATGCTCGGCGAGGCCGCCACGGGGAAGCCGGAGCGGACGTCCGCGACGGCCGCGGCCGCAGCGCGATCGGCGGATGCCCGGCCGCGCCTGACGGCGCGCTCCCTGAGGTCCGGCACGAAGCTCCACGACGCCTCGTTCGACCTCTATCCCGGCGAGGTGCTCGGGGTCGTGGCCCTCGAGGGCCAGGGCCAGGACGAGCTCTTCGACATCCTCGCGGGCTCCGAGCGCCCCAGCGGCGGCGAGCTTCTCGTGGACGCGACGCCGGTCTCGTTCCGCCACCCCGCCGACGCCATCCGGGCCGGCCTGGTGTACGTCGCGGCCGACCGCGCCGAAGCCCTTCTCATGCAGCGATCCGTGCGCGAGAACATCGCGCTCCCGTTCACGACCCGGATACGCCGGTGGGGCCTCATCGACGCGGGCAAGGAGCGGAGCAAGGTCGATGGCGCCATCGCCGTCCTGCAGATCGACACGCGGGCCAAGGGCGAGGTACGGCGTCTCTCGGGCGGCAACCAGCAGAAGGTGACGATCGCCCGCTGGGTCGCCGGGGGCGTGCGCACGATGCTCTGCTTCGACCCGACGCGCGGGATCGACATCCGCACGAAGGACCAGATCTACGTCCTGCTCCGTGACCTCGCGGAGGCCGGCGCCGCGGTCCTGCTCTACACATCGGAGCTCAAGGAGGTCCAGCTCGTCTGCGACCGGGCGATCGTGATCTTCGGAGGGCGGATCGTCGCGGAGATCGCGGTCGCCGACGCGGATGAGCCCACGCTGCTGCGCGCGGCGTACAACCTCCGGCCCGATGCGGCGATGCCCGAGGACGTCGCGGCCGAGGTCGTCGCGACAGAGCTGGCCGGCGAGGTCGCCGGGGCGGGCGCCAGGGTGTCGGCGGAGCGCGCGGCCATCGGGACGGTCGACGTCGAGCCCGTCGAGCACGTCGAGCCGGAGAACGATCGATGACCGCCTCGGCCGCTCCCGTCGACGCCGTCCGCGCCCGTCCGGTCGACGTGCTGGGCTCGTGGGCGCGACACAATGCGTGGGCGATCGGCCTCCTCGGGTTCCTCGCCCTCCTCCTGGCCTACACCAAGCTCATCCAGCCGAGCTACGGGGTCGCCGGCGTCCAGGGCCTCGCCATCTCCGCGCTGCCCCTGGCCCTGGCCGCCGTCGCCCAGGCGATCGTCGTCATCTCGGGCGGGATCGACCTCTCGATCGGGTCGATGATGGCGCTGACGAGCGTGGTCGCGGCCGTCCTCATGAAGGGCCAGCCGGAGGAGTTCGGCGTCGTCGTCGTCGTCGCGGTGGTCCTCCTCGGCCTCTTCCTCGGCGCGGTCAACGGCAGCCTCGTCGTCCTGACCCGCGTGCCGGACATCGTCGTGACGCTCGCGATGTCGTTCGTCTGGGCGGGGTGCGCGCTCCTCGTCCTTCAGTCGCCCGGGGGCGCGGCCACCAAGTGGCTCAAGGACCTCATCCTCGGATCGCTGGGCAGCGCATGGGTCCCCAAGGCTGCGGTCGTCCTCATCGTGATCGTCGCCCTGGTCTGGATCCCGGTCAGGCGGTCGCGGTTCGGCCTCTCCCTCTATGCCATCGGGAGCAACCGTCCGGCTGCCTTCCGCAGCGGCGTCTCCGTCGGCCGCACGAGGATCCTCGCCTACATGCTCATGGGCGGGTTCACGGCGCTCGCCGGCCTGTCGCTCATCGCGAGCACCGGCATCGGGACACCCGTTCCCGGGCCGTACACGCTCATGAGCGTCGCCGCGGTCGTCCTCGGCGGCGTCAGCCTCGCCGGCGGCCGGGGCGGCGTCTTCGGGCCGATCGTGGGGGTCGTCATCCTCCAGAT
>JBAWVU010000083.1:0-8997 GCA_037147135.1 Chloroflexota bacterium | reverse complement strand
GCACCGCAGGCCGCTCCGGCGCCCCAGGCCGCTCCGGGGCCGCAGGCCGCTCCGGGGCCGCGGCGAGCGCCCTCATCGGGATCCGACTCACGCCCGCGTGCCCTGCGCACCGCCCGTCCTCGCGCTGCCGGCGCGGAGGAGACTCCGAGAGCGGCGATGGCGCACCGGACAGGAAGCGAACCTGCGGCCTTCGGCTCAGGAGGCCGACAACCCATCCGCTGAGCTACAGGCGCGCGGTGCACGCTCACGTTGAGCGCCAGTCGTCGGCAGAACGCCAGGTTCGGACTCACAGCCGGCTGGAGCGTCGCCGGGCCGACCCCACAGCGCGACCCGGTCGACCACACCACGGCCCGCCGCGCGGGGCGGACCGGGCGGGGGCGCTGGTCCCGCGTCGCGGTCGCGGTCCGCCCCGTGATGACCCGCCCGATCGGGATCCATGCGTCCGCCGCTATCTGCCGGGCGCCGACTCACTGAGAGAAGTCGCCACAGGGGCGGGCCGCTTCGAGCGCACCCCCGGTCCACGCGGTGCGGCGGCCGCCCCTCGGTTGACTGCCGTCCACGCATACGTATGACCGCCTGTATGCGCACCACGCTGATCCTCGACGACGCCCTGGTCCGCCGTGCGGAACGCCGGGCCGTCGAGCGCGACCTGACGCTGAGCAATGTCGTGAACGCGGCCCTCCGCGAGGCCCTCCGGGAACCCCCTGTCGCGGCCGCCCCTTCTCGATCGTCACGTTCGGGCGGTCCGAGCCACGCGTCCGCCACGAGCCGGCGGTTCTCGCGGCAGCCACGGAGGACCAGGATCGGGAGGGGCTGCGCTGACGATGCCCATGCCGGACGTCAGCGTCCTCGTCCACGCCCACCGGCAGGACGAGGCGTGGCATGAGCAGTACGCGGACTGGCTGAGCCGGACGGTCGATGGCCCGGAGCCGTTCGCCCTCAGCGTGCTTGTGGCCGTGGGGTTCCTGCGGGTCGTGACCAGCCCGCGGATCTACGCCGACCCGACGCCCCTGCCGGTGGCCATCGCCTCGATCGAGCATCTGGCCGACCATCCTCACTGTCGCCTCGCGACGCCAGGGAATGGACATCTTGCGGAGGTAGCCCGGCTTTGCCTGTCGGCAGGGGCCACCGACAAGTTGGTCGCCGACGCCCAGCACGCCGCGCTGGCGATCGCGGAGGGGTGCAGCTTGGTCGCGCGAGATGGTGACTTCGCGCGGTTCGCGACGCTCGGGCTCCGATGGATGCATCTCGTGCTCGAGTGGCGGCGGCTGCCACCGCTGCCACCGCTGCCACCGCTGCCACCGCTGCCACCGCTGCCACCGCCCGATGGTGCGGTTGACATCTGCCGGCTTGAAGCCCGGAGGGCGTGCCCCGGATCAGCGCGGGCGCGACCAGTGGCGGTACGCGTCGACCCATTCGGCGCCGCGCGGTCGCGGATCCGGCATCGGCAGCTCGAGCAGCGCGACCCTGAGCACGTCGCGACCGCGCAGGCAGAAAGCGACGATCTCGCCACGACGGCTGAGGTCGACCGCGGTGACTGTCACGGCGACGCCGAGGACCGTCGTCGTGAACGGGACGTCGAGGTGGTCGAGGATCATCTCGAAGAGGCCCGTGCGTTCCTCGGCCTCGTCGAGGCAGCCCGCCGTGGCCGTCTCGATCAGCTTCTCGACCGACGCGCGGTAGGGGCCGCGCTCGGGCTGGCGCCCTGCCGGAGCCGGCCTGCGCGGCGCCCGCTCACGCGTGCCGCTGGGGCGCGGCCCGGGCACTGCCGGCGGGCTCGGATCCGGCGACGCGTCGTCCTCTGGCTCGCCGGCGGCCGACCGGACCGCCGCCGCCACGATCGCTTCGTAGGCGGGTGCCAGGAGGGTCTCGAAGGGGCGACCGCCGACGGAGAGTCCCGACGGCCCGAGATCCCGCAGGATCGCATCCGGCATCGCCACCGCGCGCGGTTCGGCGCGGATGGACGCGAGGTCGCCGCCGGCGTCCCAGAACCGGCTCGCCATCTCGTCCGTGATCTCGCCCGTAGGGTCGATCCCCTCGAGGCCGCCGGACCCGAACATCCCCTCGACCTCTGTCGGGAGCGGCGCGTCCGGCTCGCCGCTGACGCCGGAGGCCTGCGTGCCGTCACCCTGGCCGCGGAACGCGCGGAGCTCGTCCAGCAGGCGTTCGCGCGGGCGACCCCGCCAGGCGAAGATGAGGAACGGGTCCCGGTCGAACGCCTCGGCAAGGAGGTAGTAGGCGGCCGCGATGTGCTTGCAGGGGTTCTCCCAGTCCGGGCACGAGCAGGCCGTGTGGAGGTCGTCGGCGGTGACCGGGAAGAGTGACAGCCCGGTCGCGGCGAACGCGTCCTCGATCTCGGGCGGCATCTCGCCCGCGAGGAGGCGGGCCAGGAACACGGCCCGGCTCGCCATCGCCTCCTCGACGCGGGCCCAGTCGGCGTCACCGAGGACCGTCACGCCGATGCTGACGTCGTAGGGCCGCGCCCGCGAGCCCTGGACGAGCGCCGTGACCGCGCCCGCGCCCACGTCCATCTCGATGACCTGGCCGCGACGGGCGTACGCCCGGCCACGCGCGAGTCGAGGCCCCTCGTGGAAGTCCTCGAGCGCCTCGATGAAGCGCTGCGACCACCACGTCTCGCCGATGGCGCCCCGTGTGCTCTTCGCCCGCAGTCCATCCTCGACCGGCCGCGGGACGCTCGGCGGCGGGTAGTAGCCTCGGTCGAACGTGCGGGTGGACCTCCTGGGCCGGCGCCCCGACGGCATCGTCAGCCCTCCGCCACGGCGTCGGCCGAGAGCGCGACGAGGTCGCGCAGCTCGGCGGCCGACAGCTCGGTGAGCCATGTCTCGCCCGTGCCGACGACGCGCTCGGCGAGTGCTCGCTTCGATTCGAGCAGCGCGGCGATCCGCTCCTCGAGGGTGCCGGCGCAGACGAGCTTGCGGACCTGGACGTTCCGGCGCTGCCCGATCCGGTAGGCGCGGTCGGTCGCCTGGTCCTCGACCGCGGGGTTCCACCACCGATCGACGTGGATCACGTGGTTGGCCGCGGTGAGGTTGAGACCCGTCCCTCCGGCCTTGAGCGACAGGATGAGCAGTGGCGGACCGTCGTCGCCCTGGAACCGGGCGACCATCGCGTCGCGATCGGCCTTCCGCGTCCCGCCGTGGAGGTAGAGGACCTCCCGCCCGAACCGATCGCGCAGGTGCGTCCGCAGGAGCGCCCCGAACGCGGCGAACTGGGTGAACAGGAGCGCACGGTCCCCTTCGGCGAGGACCTCCTCGAGGATCTCCTCCACCCGCTGGAGCTTGCCGGACCGCCCCGCCAGGGACGAGCCGTCGGCGAGCATCTGCGCCGGGTGGTTGCAGACCTGCTTGAGCCGCAGCATCGTGGCGAGGACGAGCCCGCGCCGCTCGATCCCCTCGCTCGAGTCGATCCGCTCGAGCATCTCGTCGACGACCGCCTGGTACAGGGTGGCCTGCTCGCGCGTGAGCGAGCAGAAGACGGTCATCTCGATCTTCTCGGGCAGGTCGGCGATGATCGTGCGGTCGGACTTGAGGCGACGCAGGATGAACGGCGCCGTCGCCCGGCGGAGCCGCCCGGCGGTGGCGTCATCGCCATAGCGTTCGATGGCAACGGCGAAGCGCTGATGGAACACGTCGGCCGACCCGAGGAGGCCCGGGTTCAGGACCTCCATGATCGACCAGAGCTCCGCGAGGCGATTTTCGACGGGCGTGCCGGTGAGCGCGATCCGGCGGGGCGCCCGGATGCGGCGGACCGCCTGCGCCTGCCGCGCGGCGCTGTTCTTGATGTTCTGGGCCTCATCGAGCACGAGGCGGCCCCAGCCGATCGCGGCAAGCGCCTCCAGGTCGCGCGCGACGAGCCCGTACGTCGTGATGACGAGGTCGACCCGGGCGGTCGCAGTCGCCAGATCCTCCCCGCCGAGCCGGTCGCCGCCGTGGTGGACGTGGACGGCGAGGCCCGGCGCGAAGCGTTCTGCCTCGCGCCGCCAGTTCTCGACGACGGACATGGGACAGACGACGAGGGTGGGCCCGGACGCGGCGACTGCTCCCCTGGACGCGTCGGCCGCGCCGTCGGCGGACGCGGCTGCCGTCGGTGACGAGTGCTCTGCCACCAGCAAGGCGAGCACCTGGGCGGTCTTGCCGAGGCCCATGTCATCGGCGAGGCACGCGCCGAGCCCCAGGTCACCGAGGAACTCCAGCCAGGCGAGCCCGCGCTCCTGGTACGGCCGGAGCACGCCGACGAAACCATCCGGCGTCCCGCGCGACGTCGCCTTGGCGTCCGGCCCGCCGGCCGCGAGGAGGGTCCCGAGCCAGCCGTCGGCGGTGACCCCGGTGACGGGAAGGCCGATCCCGGCCATCTCCAGTCCCAGGCCGACCCGCACAACGTCCCCGGCGGTCATCGTCCCATCCGTGCGTCCGGGGGCATGTTCGACCAGCCGGACCGCCGCGGCGATTTCGTCGGGGCGCAGCTCCACCCATCGACCCCGGAAGCGCACGAGCGGCACCTTGAGGCGGGTGAGCTCGCGGATCTCGTCGGCAGTCACCTCCGTGTCGCCGATCGCGAGCTCCCACCTGTAATCGAGGATGGCGTCGAGCCCGAGACGCGCATCCGCCGCCGACGCACCGGCCGACGCGCGCGTCGTGGCGCGCAGGTGGGCGGCGATGCGCGGGCGTCCCGCCTGCCACCACGAGGGGAGCTGGATCCCGAAGCCGGCCTCGGCGAGGACCGGCGCTCCCTCGCACAGGAACGAGTACGCGCCGGCGACGTCGAGGTCGAGCCCGGCCGGGCGTGCCCTGTGGAGCATCGGGTCGAGCGGCGGGTGGAGTCGTGTCGCGCGGCCGAGATCGGCGAGCAGCCGCTCCTGCGGATCGTCGAGCCGGCGGCCGAACGCAGCGAGCCTGCGGCCCGACTTCCAGACGTCGGCGGCGGGGACGAGGAGGCTCGGGTCGTCGGTCGCCTGGAGCAGGACCTCCAGGGCCCAGGACTGCCCCTCGGCGCCCTCGGCAGCATCGGAGGGCGGGACGACCCGGAAGCAGGTGCGGAAGCCGGGGTCGCCGGTCGCGGCCCGCCGGTGCCATGCCGTGATGGTCCCGACCAGGGCGCGGAGATCCTGGGAGTCCGGGAGGATGGCGGGGCTCGCGGCGGCGAGGGCATCGAGCACGGCGACGAGCGGCGCCGTGCGCTTCGTCCGGGCGGCGCTCCTCGGGAAGGCCTGCGGCCCGACACCCGCGCGGGCGACCCGATCGACGATGTCCGTCAGCACCTGCGCGAGGACGTCGACCGCGCCGCGCCCGCGCCGGTCGAACGGGGCGGTGGCCTCGGCACGACACGCGGGCGGCATCGCGCGGGCGAGCGCCCGGAGCCGCGGGGCATCGGCGGCGCCTGGGACAGGCAGCCAGCGTGCTTCGAAGCCTCGGCCGTCTCGCGTCGGGATGAGCCCGGGGAGGAAGCGCCCCCGCGCGGCGAGCTCCAGGGCGAACAGGACGGCGGCGGCGAGGTAGTCGAGTGTCGCGTCACTCGAGGCCTCCTCGGAGCGGAGCGTCCCGGCGAGGAGGAGGCGGATCGCCGCGCCGGGTTCGAACGCGAGCGTCGGGACCATCCAGGGCTCGAGGCCGGTCGGCACCGCGCCATCGTGCAGTGGCGCCACGGCGATGCGCGGGGAGGGCCAGGGCTCCGCCCCGTCACCCGGGAGCCAGATGGCCAGCCGACCGGCTCGAGCGCGGTCGACCAGGTCGGCGCCGCCGGCGGTCGCGGCCCCGATCGCGTCCGCCAGGCCAGCGACCGGAGCGGCCCACGGGTGGGCAGGGACGTTGGCGGCCCGCCGCGCGGTCCGTCGCCGGTGCGCCTCGAATGCCGTTGCATCCTCGGCCCACAGGTGCAGGCGGTGGTCGAGTGCCCAGGTGGCGTGAAGCGCGAGCACCGGTCAGGGGAGCCCGTGGAGGTCCGGACCGCCGGGTGAGGCCGGGTCGCCGGACACGGTCGGACGCAGTCCCGAGCCGGCGAGCCACTGCCGGGCACGGCCACGGCGGCGGTCGTCGGTGGATCGGTGGAACCGGGCGAGCTCGCCGGGCACCTCGGCCAGCTCGTGCCTGAAGCGACGGAAGGCGCCTCGACCGTCCGACTGGCCGGGGTCGGCCTCGTCGGCCGAGTCACCTTCGCCGTCGTTGGACTCGTCGGACTCGTCGAAGCAGTCACTCTCGTACAGCGGGCCGATCTGCTGGACGTCACCCGTCCGGAGGTCGAGCCTGCCGCCGGTCAGGAGCGGATCGCCCTCCATGGCGAGGGACAGCTCGTCGAGGTCCACGGGGAGGTCGCGCAGTGCCGGTGCCTGCGCGAGTCCGAGCATCGCCTCGAGCTCCATCGCGAGCTCCTCGTTACGATCGAGATCCAGCATGCGCTCGATGGCGGCCATCGCCGCGCGCCCGTCGCCGGTGTAGACGGCTCCGCGGAGGTCGCGGAAGGTCGCCTCTACTGGGTCGGGGGACGGTCGGTTCGACATGGCCCGCCGATCCTACTGGGAACAGCAGCCCCGGTGGCGGCGCCGGCCGGCGGTGCAGAGGGGGTCGGCTCACCCGGCTCCATCGCGCGAGCCTCGTCTTGCCGCGCGACCGCGGGCGAGGACAGGCGCGAGGGCAGATGTACTGGCGCGCCATGACTTCGAGCACATCCGCCGAGCCGTAGCCGACCCGGACGACCGCCTTCATGGCGTCGCCCCTGGGCCGCGGGGAGGCTGCGATCGCGGACGCACCTATGCGACGACGACGACGATGTTCCCCAGCTTCTGGCCGGTCTCGGCATACCTGTGAGCCTCGACCATCTGCTCGAGCGGGAAGCGCCGGTCGATGACCGGGCGCAGCCGCCCCGATTCGACGAGACCTCGCAGGTAGGCCAGGTCCTCTCTCGTTCCGCTCGATCCCGCGAACGACACCCGCCTCCTGGTCCCCCTCGCCGCCCACCTGGCGCGGACGATCTGCAGGAAGCCCGGATTGGCCATGAGCAGCCATCCGTTCTCGGTCAGCCGTCTCACCATGCGAGCGGACGGCGTGCCGCGGACCACGTCGAAGATGACGTCGTAGGTCTCGGGGCCCTCGGTGAAGTCCTCCGCGGCGTAGTCGATGACGCGATCTGCGCCGATCGTGCGCAGCATCTCCAGCTTCGGCGCGCTGTCCACCGCGGTCACGTGCGCCCCGAGGACCTTGGCGAGCTGGACCGCGAACGTGCCGAAGCTCCCGCCCGCCCCGTTGACCAGGACCCTCTGTCCGCTCCGGACATCCGCCTTCCGCAGGAACTGCAGGGCCTCGCCTCCCCCGTAGGGCACGGCCGCGGCCTCCTCGTAGCCCAGGTTCGCCGGCATCGTCGCGATCGCCCCGGTCTGGGGGCTTTCACGGAGGCAGATGTACTCCGCGTAGGCTCCGAGGGGGATACCCGTCGCCGCGAAGACCCGGTCGCCCTTCCTGAGCGACCTGACCTTCCTGCCCACCGCCTCGACGTCGCCGGCGAGCTCCTGCCCGAGCACACGTCGTCTGGGTCTGCGGATGCCGAACGCCAGCCGCATGGGCAGCCAGATCCAGGGAGCGAAGTCGAACCGCCGCAACTCGCAGTCGGCCGCGCTGACCGTCGTGGCGCGGATCCGAACCAGCACCTCGTCGTCCTTCGGAACCGGCTTCCGCACGTCTCTGAGTCGAAGGACCTCCGGTGGTCCGTAGTCCGTGCACACAACTGCTCTCATGGGTCTCCCTACGGCACGGTGATGACGACGTTGCCGCGCTTGTGCCCATCGTCGACGTACCTGTGCGCGTCGACGATGTCGTCCAGGGCATAGGTGCGGTCGATCACGGGCCTGATTCCACCCTTCGTCGCCAGCTCGCCGAGCAACACCAGGTCGTCACGACGAAGCTTCGGCGTCCCGTCGTCGACCGAGACGAAGGCTCCGCCGGGAGCCAGCACCTCTCGGCACCGCCGGAGAGCCGCGGCGCTCTTCCTCTTGCCCACGGCATCGAAGACCAGGTCGTACCGCTCTGCCCTGTCCGTGAAGACCTCACGGGTGTAGTCGATCACCGTGGTCGCGCCGAGCGATGCCACGAGGTCCAGGTTCGCGGTGCTGCAGACGCCCGTCACCTCCGCACCGAAGTGCCGCGCAAGCTGCACGGCGGACGCGCCCACGGCCCCGGAGGCGCCGTAGATGAGGACCCTCTGTCCCGCCCGGACATCGGCCTTGCGCAGGAAGTGGAGCGCGAGCAGGCCACCGTACGGAATGGCCGCGGCTTCACCGTCGGTGAGGTTGGCCGGGCGCGTCGCAAGGAGTCCGTCTTCGGGCCAGCACACGTACTGCGCATACGTCCCGAAGCGGTGTCGATCGAAGCCGAAGACGCGGTCACCCACTTCGAATGACCTGGCGTCCGGCCCGACCGCGTCCACTTCCCCTGAGAGCACCATGCCGAGCACGGGTTGCCTGGGCGCGCTCCATCCGAGCGCGAGTCGCGCCATGAGCCGGTAGGTGGGGCTCAGAGCGAGCCCCCGGACATAGCAGTCGCTCGACGTCACGGCGGTCGCCCGGATGCGTATGCGCACCTCGTTCTTCCGGGGAACGGGGGTCGCGAGCTCCTCGAGCCGAAGGACCTCCGGGGGACCGTAGCGCGTGCAGACGACGGCCTTCACCTCACAGCCCCCCCGTCCATGGATCCGCGGGCCGCTTCTCGATCGGCTGGCCCGCTCCGGAGTCGACGACCTTCACACCCTTGACGAGGAGCCACAAGGCCAGCCCGAGCTCAGCGACGAAGCTCACGACGAGCCCGGGGTAGCGGATCGCGGGGTAGTCCGGCAGGAGCAGGGCCTGATGGAACCAGATCAGGACGGCGATCCCGTCAAGCACGAGAAGGACACCCAGGAACCGGGGGAGGAACCCGGACTTGTAGACCAGGTAGCCGAGCGGGAACAGCCACGCGCCGAAGAACAGCTGGGCCGTGACGAAGCCCGTCTTGT